>CALXNF010000063.1 GCA_944389685.1 uncultured Alphaproteobacteria bacterium
GTATCAATTTTAATAGCGTTGATTTCCCTGTCCCGTTTTCACCAACTATTAAAAATCTTTCACCACCAGTTATGTAAAAAGATAATTTTCTATATAATAATTTAGAATCAGGATATCTGAACCATAAATCTTCGACGAATATTGGATATTTTGCGCCTTCGGTTAAAGGTGTTAAATTCATATTTATTTTTTTATACGTTTGCTCACGCAGTGTTCGGTTTGCAAGAATTTTATCCAGTTGTTTTTCACGTGTGTGACCAACACGTTTTATGCTATGGTTAGTCGGACTGGCGGCACGTGCCTTTTCTATAAATTCAGTTAGATTTTTTATCTGTCTTTCTTCTGTTTCAATCTGTTTTTCGCGGCGATGTTTTAATTGTGCTAGCTTATTTTTATAATCATCATAATTACCATCAAACACAGTTGTCTTATGAGACACTTTATCTACAAATAATATTTTATTTACAATCTTATTTAGAAATTCTGTGTCGTGGCTGATTATTAAAACCATGCCTTTATATTTTTTTAGGTATTCACATACCCAATCTTTGGTATTTATATCTAAGTGATTTGTAGGTTCATCTAATAATAAAATACCTGACATAGAATATAAAAGACGAGCAAATGCGACTTTAGACTTTTGACCACCGGACAAGTTCTTTAATTTCATATCCAGCATTGCGGAATCAATCTGCATATTTTCGATAATTTCAATTAATTCATCTTCTGCGTGATAGGAATTATAATATTCTAACTTTTCTTGTGTCTCCGATATTTGATTCATTATATTTTGGTCGTATGGATTATCTGCAATTTGTTCATATAAATGTTTTAATTTGTTTTCTAAATCAGCAATAGGGCGACCTGTAATTAGAAAATTCCAAACAGTAACTTCAGGGTCAGATATTTCTATTTGTTGTGGCAGATAACTTATATTAGCACCGTTAATGTCTATATAGCCCGAATCAGGGATAATTTGACCAGTTATTATTTTAAATAAAGTCGTTTTGCCGGCACCATTTACACCGACAATACCAACCTTATCTTTTGGTAATAGATTAAAATCGGCATTATTATAAATGACGTTTGTTCCGAATGATAAAGATAAATTTACTGCTTTCATATAAAATATATTTTGTATAATAATATTATTAAAGAAAGGATAAACAATGAAAAAGTTATTATTTATATGTTTTGGATTATTTTTATCTGCGTGCGGTGAAAATTCTGAAATAAAGGGTAAATGGATAGAACTTGTTCCAAATATGCCAGAAATACAACAAGGTTTTAATTTAGAGCAGGGTGGCGTGGCAGAATCAATAAATATGGCAACGTTGCAGTATTATGCATGGGAAGTAAAAGATAACAAATTGATTTTATCAGGTAAAAGTATAGGTAATCACCAGACGATTGACTTTACGGAAGAGTATGAAATAGCAATTATTGATGATGATAAGTTGGTATTAAAAAACGGTGATTACGTCCGTGAATTTATAAGATGCACAGATTGTGAATAAAAAGATTTATATTAATTAAAGATTTTTAGTATGCGGGAGAATGGCAAATGAGGCAATTTGTTAGGGTTATAGTTGTAAAAGACGATAAATATCTTTTAATAAATGAAGAAAAAAAGGATTTATTTAAGGGTTGGCTTTTTCCTGGAGGTAAAATTGAACCCGATGAATCTCCAGAAAATGCTGCTTTAAGAGAATTGAAAGAAGAAATAAATTTAGATGCAGATAAAAATAATTTAAAACTTTTATGTCAATTTAATCACTCTTTTAATACAGGTTTATGGCACGGCTACTATTTTATTTGTAAGGATTTAAATATAGATAAATTAAAAGTTAAAGAACCTAATATATGTCATGGTTATTGTTTTTTTAATCTAGACGAATTAAAGAACTTAGAATGTATTGAACCAGATAAAGTGCTTACAGAATTAGAAGTTTATAATAATATATTATGATTTATGTCAAATAATAACGATACTTTTATAAACGATTTAGAAAGTTTGCATAAAGAAATATGCAGTTGTGCAAAATGTATTCATCGGGATTTGTGTGCACCAACCTATACTTATCTTGGCAAAGACAACAGAATTTTAATCTTAGGTGAAGCGCCCGCTAAAAACGGTTGGAGAATTAGTGGCAGGGCGTGGTATGAACCGTCTGGTAAAATCACTGCCACAGGTAAGATTTTAAAACAATTGTTATCTGAAATAGGGTTAACGCTGGAAGATTTATCTTTTACAGAGGCCGTAAAGTGCGCACCACTGGCACCAAAGTTTTTAAAAGAATGCGGTAAAAATTGTTATCCATTTTTACTAAGGCAACTGGAAATTTTAAAACCGAAAATAATAATACCGCTGGGGGTAAGGGCGACGGAACTGATTTTACCGAAATTCAATAAATTTTCAGATGTTGTTGGATGTTCACATCAGACAGAATTTGGTATAGTTATACCGATATACCACCCGTCACCAATATCACCAATAGGTTATAAAGCAAACGTACCAATTATGCAGACGATAAAAGATATACTAGGAAGTTAAAAATGTTAGACAGACAAAATGCAGTTGTGATATTAGGCAGTTCAAAGACTTGCGCGGAAATAGAACCGTATATGGCAGAGTGTGCTGATATTACAAAATATCTTGTTCAAAATGGTTTTAATATTATACACGGTTGTGGTCTGAACGGTATTATGGGGGCGGCGTATAAAGCGGCGGCACAATATTCTAAAAGGGTTAATAATAAACCAGTGCAAAATTTATCAATAATCAGAACGCCTTTATGGGGTGATGAAGATTTAGATAATTGTATCGTTATAGATAAAGCCAAGACCGAGGCAGACAGATTAGATAAATTTATGCGCGTATCAGACAATTTTTTGATATTTCCTGGTGGAATAACAACTATGCAGGAATCAACGACGCTGATACAAGAAAATCGCCATAATGGTTATGATAAAAAGATAGTTTTATTTAGTGAAATTTTTTGGTCTGGGTTGATAAAACAGTATGAATATATTTATAAGCAAAACATAGTAAAAGAAAATCCATTAGGTAAAGAATTTATTGTTGCGAATAGTATTTCAGATGTAATAAAAATTTTTATAAAAACAAAGGTTAGATAATAAAAAACACCCCATTTCAGGGGCGTTTTTCATTTAACTGGTTGCGGAGTGTGGATTTGAACCACAGACCTTCAGGTTATGAGCCTGACGAGCTACCGGGCTGCTCTACTCCGCGATGAACGGCATAAATTATATTGCTTTTTTGTCAATATGTCAACTGTTTTTATGTTCCTTTTTATTTATGACGTTTTTCCTAACTACCTTGAAATATGATTTTTTTACTGCTAAAATCCTAAAAATTAAGAATTAAAGAGTTTTGTTATGTATCAGAAGTTTAGAAAATTATGGAAAGCTTTTTGGGAACCTATTTTACGTCTGTCCTTTTTTCAATGGGTTATCGCGGGTTTTATGGCTATTTGTATATGGTTTGTTTATTTTACTTGTCGTAAAAAAATTACTAATTGGGACGTTTTTAAAAAATATCGCAGAAAACCAGCTATATTCATATTTTGGCATGGACGCAGTATGATGTTATCTCCAATTGTTTGCCTTGGTGGTATGCGGGCTTATGCAGTTGCATCACGTCATAAAGATGGGCGTATGATGGCTAAATTACAGCGTTTGTTCGGTTTAAAATCTATTTATGGTAGTACCTCAGAGGGCGGCATTTCTGTTCTTCGTGAAGGTGTACGCGTATTACGTAGAGGGGACCATTCTATGTGTTTGTCACCTGATGGACCGGGTGGACCGTCTTTGCGCGTTCAAGAAGGAGCGTTGTATTTTGCAAAAATGACTGGTGCCCCGATTATACCAGTATGTTATTCTTGCTCGCGTTCTTGGTTCCAAAAAAGGTGGGATAGGTATTTAGTCGCGTTACCTTTTTCTAAAATAACGTGTAAACTTGCAGAACCTATATTCATCGATTCTAAAATTAGTGCAGAAGATTTTGAAAAAGTTCGTAAGCATGTTGAAGATATAATGGTTCAGCAGGTTCGTGAAATGGATGGCGAATTTAATTTATTTAAAGTGGAACAGGATTTAACGTCTGTAGAATTTAAAAATAAACTTCGCGCCGAACGCGAGGCAAAGAAAAATAAGAAAAAAGAAAAACGTATATAAAGGATTATTATGAAGACTCCTTGGTGGTTTTTACATAAAACGCCTTTGGCATTTATTTTATTACCTGTATCTTGGGTATATTACTTTTTTTCGGGTTTAGCTTATCTATTTCGTAGAATTGGTGCATATAAGTCTCGTCGTAAGGTTATTTGTATTGGTAATATTATGGCTGGTGGTGTTGGAAAAACACCAATTGTTCGTGCAATAGCCGAATTTTTAGATGCACCTGTTGTTATGCGTGGGTATAAAAAAAGTGCAAAAACTGGAAATGTTGGTGACGAGGCTTCTATGTTAGCTCGTAATGGATTGCAAGTTCATGTTGGGGATAGAAAAAGTAATATTATTTTGTTAGATAAGCAGAAAGAAAAAAATACTCCCATAGTTATGGACGACGGTTTTCAAAATCCAAAAATTAAAAAAGATATTTCTATTTTAGTATTTGATCAGGGTTTGGGGTATGGAAACGGTTTTTTACTGCCGGCGGGACCTTTGCGCGAACCGCGTAGAGCAGTTAAACGTGCAGACGCAATTATTATAATGAAAAATAAGAAACCTAAAAAACGTTTTAAAGTACCCGAAAAAATTCCTGTTTTTTATGCGTCTGGTAAAACTATTTCTCCGTATGATGAAGATGAAAAATTATATGCTTTTGCTGGTATCGGATATCCTAAAAAGTTTTTTAATTCTTTAAAAAACGTGGTTGGTAAAAAAGCTTTTCCGGACCACTATCAATATACAGACGAAGATTTAAAAAAACTTATTATTAATGCAGAACGTAAAGGGGCTAAACTTATTACAACAGAAAAAGATTGGATGAGAATACCAGTTGAATTACGAGACGAAATCAAATATGCACGTTTAGAAGTAGCGATAGATAATAATTTTTGGACATGGTTGGAGGAGAAAATAAAATGCCAAAATTAAAAAAACAGGTAAAAATTACAGGTAAAGGCATTCATTCAGGTTTGCCAGTAAATATGATTGTAAAACCATCAAAGAAGTCTGGTATTTACTTTCATAGAATTGATATTGATGACAGTAAATTAATGCCCGCGTTATATAATAACGTTGGTGAAACAAAAATGCGTAATACCACCATAGGAGATGTTAAATCTGCACATGTTCAAACGGTAGAGCATTTAATGGCAGCTTTATTTATGTCTGGTATTGATAGTGCTGTTATTGAAATAGATGGTTATGAAACCCCGATACTTGACGGAAGTGCGGCTCAATTTTATAAAGAATTTGTTAAAGTTGGTGTTACGAATGGTAAGCGAAAAAAAGTGATTGTTCGTCGACCTGTCATTGCTTATGCCGCAGAGTTGCGTCGCGACTTAGGCATTTTTACTAGGTTTAAATGGTGGTTAATAAATACTTTATCTGGGCGAAAAAGTAATGGATATGTAAAGTTAGAACCAACTGATAATAATGCGTTAGAAATCACGGCTACATTAATATACCCAGAAAAAATTATAGGCAGTCAAACATATTCTTATGTTTTTAAAGATTCGAAAAAATCTGTTGATGATTTTGTAAAAAATATTGCTCGCGCTCGTACATTTGGAAAATATTCTGAATGGGAATATCTGAAAAAGCATGGAATGGGGCGCGGTGCAGATGAAACAAACGTTATCGCTTTAAACGACAAAGGTGACGGAACTTTAAATGATACTATATGGCCAGATGAATTTGTTCGTCATAAAATAATTGATGCCATTGGTGATATGTATACAAGTGGCGGTTTTGTTATAGGAAAATTAACTTCTTTTAAAGGCAGCCATGCTTTGAATAATTTGGTTTTGAAAAAGTTATTTAGTGATCCAACAAATTATGATATAATTTAATGGGAATATAAAAACAAGGTGAATACCATGAAAAAAATATTTGGATTTTGTGCGTTGCTTCTTGCATTAACTGGCTGTGGTGGAATGATTAAACCAGAAAATGGCAGTCAATATTTGGCTCAGTTAGAAGCCGAACCAATTGGTTGTACGTTTTTATATAAGATTGAAACGGAAGTTTCTGTATATGATGCAGATGACGCAAGGGTTTATTTAGAAAATAGAATTGCGGATCAGGCACGTGGTGGAAATGCGTATTGGATAACAAGCCAACGTACAAGACCAAACGAATGGGTAATCTTTGGTCCGGAACGTTCTTTTATTTTAGTTGCGAATGTTTATGATTGTCCACACCCAAACAATGTTCGTACGGCAAAAGATGGTGGAACTGCCGTAAATGCTACGCCTTTGGTTATAGAAACACAGGTAGAGTGTAGCGGAAGTATGTATGGTGGACAGACAGGTTGTTAATATGTTTAAAAAAATAGTTCCCCGTTACAGTTAAAAGTAACGGGGTTCTTTTTGTAATCTATGTTTGCCAAAGGTAGTTTTTTTATGTTATAATTATTTGAAATAGTAGAGAGAGAAATTGCTAAATCAAGTAATAACAGTTGATAGAAAGAAATATGCCGTCGGTTTGTTTTGGCAACCGACTGGGGCGGGTTATGTTGCAAGGACTTATGCCCGTACTTTGGCGCGAAGCATTGATAAAAAATTAAATTTATATACAGAATACCGTGCGATGATTGGGTTGGGGGCTAAGAAGTTGGGTCATCGTAATGGAATGTATAGCGCAGCCGCGGCTGTTGCGGAATCGCTGGGGGAATATTCTTCTTTTTTGGCCGTTTTTGTAAACGATAAAAATTTTTATTTAGTTGCGGTTCGTAACGGTGTAATTCTAGAAGATAAATTATTTGAAAAAGAAGAAGAAGCCAGGGCAGAATATTTCAAATTATCTGAAATACCAGATTGGGGTGCTTTGTTTGCACCAAGTGCTTGGGGGATGCCGCGGGCTGTTGAGCGTAATTTGTCTGATTTGATTATGCGCGGTCCAAAGTCTATTCTGCACCCAATCAGCAGAGTAAAAGCAGGTATAGCTTCTACTGTTTTAATGGTTTTGTTTGGTGTTTGTATTGCGTGGTTTTTTAGGGTTCCTTTGGAACAAATGGTTTCTTCTCAGCCTGAGTTATCACAGGTTACACCAGAAATTGCAGCTGAATATCAAAGGCAACTGGATGAAAAGAATAAAGAATTAGACGCGCAATTTGAAATAGAACGTGCAAAGCAACCAGAACCAATTTTGATGCCTTATGATTATTTGCCAGATCCAGAAAAAAGGGCTCAGGCTTGTTTTCAGGCAATTGCTTTTCTTATGCAACCAATTAGCGGCTGGAATCAGGTTTCTGCGGAATGTGGTGAAAAATATGCCAGTGCAGTATTTACCCGTGATTTTGGTACCTTAGGGGATTTTTATGCGATTGCTACTAATTTGATGCCAGGTGCTTTCGTACAACAAGAGTCTGATGATTCTTTATATGTTCGGGTAATGGTTCCACAAGTTCCTATTAAGGCATCTTTGGATGAAAGAGATGTTGAAACAGTTACCAGAGATATTTTAACGGCATTTCAATATGGAAATATGGCTGCAGACGTTCAAATGGTCGTTGATACGCTTACAAATGGTGTTGATACGATTAATTTAAATGTCGTAGAAATAGCTGTACAATCAAAACTTGATCCTATCCAATTCATGAAAATCTTTCAAGAATTTGGTGGGGTATACATGACGCGTTGCGCGTGGGACGCATCCGCACGTATTTGGAACTATGAGGTGATAATCTATGCGAAATAAAAAGAAATTTTTATCAATATGTTTATTTTCAATGTTGATGTGTACACCTTTTTGCGCGTCATGGGCAGAAAGTATGCAGGATTCTTTAACAGAAGAAGAAGTTGCCGCTGAAATGGATGCAGTTTCAGCAGAAGCCGTTGCAGCATATGACATGGAAAACTCTGTGTTTCAGCAGATAGTAGACCTGGAACAAGAAAAGGTTTTAATGGAATTAGAAAAAGAACGTGCACAGTTGAACTTAGAGCTAGATAAACTAGCCGCAGAAAAAATAAAGCTTCATATGGAAATAGAAGAGTTATCTGGTCGTGCTGAGCAGCAACAACAAGAATTAGAAAACGCGCAGGCAAAGCTTGAAGCAGAAGCTGCAAAATTAGAACGTGAAAAAGAAGAATTAGCAGCACAAACGGAAGAGTTAGCTGCGTCTAGAAAACCGGCTGCGGCAAGTGTTACCACTTCTTCTGAGAACTCTGAACAACCAAGTGTAAATTTTGATGAACAGTATAGATTGTTAAACGTGGTAGGTATCGGTTCACAGCTGCAAGCAAAAATAGAAAATTTAAGTACCGGTCAAACAAAAACGATAAGCGTCGGTAAAGTAGTTGATGGTTATGTAGTTCAGTCAATTTCTTTAGACGAAGGTGTTGTTTTTTCTGACGGAAAAAACGTACAAACATTGAACATAACGAAATCTAAATAGGGCGCGTTTCATGAACGAAGCAGAAAACGATATTTTAAATAATGTGCCTGTTGCAAGTAAACCGTCTATTCCGGCTGGTTTGGAAACAGCTGATAATAAAGATATCGTAGATTACTTATTTTCAAATGGCAATCGTTTATTAACTGCAACGGGGGCAGAGCAAGAACTGCCGAAAGAAACGCAAAGCTTAATAGCATATTTTTCTGGTGGGGAAATAATAATATCTCGTACGCACCGTTATGATGGAAGAGTCTTGGCTTTTTTAGATTTATTAAAAAAACGTGCAAGACCGATGCGGATACCTTTCTATTCTGATTTAGGGTTGGTTTCCAGCATTTATAAAGCCTATGAAGGGCGTTTAGGTGGTGTGGTTCGTTCTCGGCAAGATTATGACAATCAAATGCAAAAAGACTTTGTTGATATCATAGCAAAGGCTGCCGCACAAAAAGTATCTGATATTCATATAGAAGTTGCCGATCAAACGACGATTTATTTTCGTATAGATGGAAGTATGCAACCTGTATTGGAATATAATTCTGGTTGGGGTGAATCTTTTGTTCGCGCTGCATTTGCTTCTTCTGATATGTCAAATGCGAATTATGCTCAGAATGAATATCAATCTGCACAAAAAGATGGGCGTACGCCATTGCGGGGAACAAAAGATTTATATTTGCCTCGCGGTATATTAAGTATTCGTATGCAATTTAACCCGATTGCTTTTGGAAGCAGATATGTGGTTATGCGATTGTTATATGATAACCCGTCTGAAGGTATAAAAACAGAACAAGAATTTGGCGAATATGAACAAAAATTATTAATGAGATTACGTTCTTTCCCGACGGGTTTAGTAATTGTTGCGGGACCTACAAGTTCTGGTAAGTCTACGACATTGGTACGTAATATGTCACTTATGTTAAAAGAACATCACTATGAAAT
>CALXNF010000064.1 GCA_944389685.1 uncultured Alphaproteobacteria bacterium
ACTTTTATTAATTAAAAAGCCATCCAACAGGATGGCTTTTTAATTTTTCAGAAACAACACACTATAATTATTTTTCTAACGATAGACTTTCTAGAATTGTTGTTTTTAATTTTTGCTTTGCTGCAAATTCACGAGCATAAATTTCTGATAACAATAGCAGAATAAGCTTTTCCATATTAGATTTTGATAAGTGAATTTTTTCACCGTTTACGGTCACTATTTTACCGAAATGGCTTAGAAAATCATGTTGTGTAAATTTATCCTTTAAAACTATATCTTTTTTTATGATGCTTACAGATAGTGTTGCTTTTTTTGTAGTTAAAACTATTTCTCCAGATTCTAAAAATTTTACATCAGCACCAGGAAAAGATGTTTCTACTTTTTTCAGAAAATCTCTTTCAAAGTTTGCTTGTTTCTTTTTTTCGTTTTGTTCATTTAAAAATTGAGTAAAAAGGTAAGATATTGTATTTTTTGGGTTCATAATGATACTCCTTATATATTATGGGTAAGTTTTATAGCCCCCTCTCGAACCACATTTATTTTGCCATCTTTATCCAGAATGGCAACAGTGCTTGGTTCCCCTCTAATTTCGTTTTCTGCGTTATCAATTATTATAATGTTCGGAAATTGTTTTTTTATTTCGTCGGCAGATTTTAGTGGTGGTTGCCCAGAAATATTAGCCGAAGTCGTTGCTAAACAATTACCGTCAATTACAGAGCATAATTCCTGAAAAGGTTTATAATTAGGAACACGCACCCCGCCAAACGCCATAGAATCTGTTTCAGCCACAGGAACGCCAATTGTCAAAGCACCAGGCCAATATTTTTCGGCCAACTCAAAAGCTTTTTCAGGATAGTTTGACATATATTTCTTTATATGTTCAAAGCTATCGGACATAATGATAAGGTGCTTTTCTTTTGGGCGACGCTTTAATTCAAAAATAGCGTCTGCACCACTACGCGTTGGTAAGGCCCCCAATCCCCAGACGGTATCCGTAGGAAACGCAATTACACCACCATTCAATAGGTGTTTGTTTAGTTTTTTGATAAAATCTAAATCGTGTAAATTCGTCATACCTGACAAGGTATACCCAGAATATCAAGTTGTAAAGATAAAAAATTGTTAGTTTTTTGCTTTTTTTCTTGCTTTTGTATTATATATTTCTCAAAATCTCTACGCATTTTAAATAAGGAGAAACCATATGAGTAATAAATGGGTATATACTTTCGGTAATGGTCACGCCGAAGGTAAAGCAGACATGAGAAATCTGCTGGGCGGTAAAGGCGCAAACTTGGCCGAAATGAATTTAGTCGGATTACCAGTGCCTGCTGGTTTTACAGTCACAACAGAAGTTTGTACATATTATTATGATAATAATCAGACTTATCCGGAAGATTTAATGGATCAAGTTCGTGAAGGTATTGCGCACATTGAATCTATTATGGGTAAAAAGTTTGCAGATATGGAAAACCCATTGTTGGTTTCTGTTCGTTCTGGTGCTCGCGTTTCTATGCCAGGTATGATGGATACTGTTTTGAACTTAGGTTTGAACGATGAAACAGTTAAAGCTTTGGCAAAACATTCTGGTAATGAACGCTTTGCATATGACTCTTATCGTCGTTTCATTATGATGTTCTCTGACGTTGTATTGGGTGCAGATATTGACTTGTTTGAACATACTTTGGAACGTATGAAGGAAGACAAAGGTTATAAAGTTGATACAGAATTGACTGCCGATGACTTGAAAGAATTAGTTGAAAAGTTCAAAGAAATCGGTGTCAAGATAGGTAAAGTATTTCCGCAAGATCCGTGGGAACAGTTAAAATTAGGTATCGGTGCTGTATTCGGCAGCTGGATGTCTAAGAAAGCTATCACATATCGTAAATTGAATAATATTCCAGGGAACTGGGGTACTGCTGTAAACGTTCAGGCAATGGTATTCGGTAATTCCGGTGATGATTCTGCAACTGGGGTATGCTTTAGTCGTGACCCTGCAACAGGTGAAAACAAATACTATGGTGAATATCTGATTAATGCACAGGGTGAAGACGTTGTTGCAGGTATCCGTACACCACAGCCTATGAGCAAAGATGATTCTGGTCGTTTGTCTTTGGAAGAAGCGATGCCAGAAGTTTATAAAGAATTGTGCGACGTTCGTGAAAAATTGGAAAAGCACTATAAAGATATGCAAGATATGGAATTTACTATTGAACATGGTAAATTGTGGATGTTGCAATGCCGTAATGGTAAGCGTACAGCAGCAGCTGCAGTTCGTATGGCCGTTGAAATGGTAGAAGAAGGTTTGCTGACAAAAGAAGAAGCTATTTTACGCGTTGGTGCAGACCAATTAGATCACTTATTGCATCCTATGTTGGATCCAAAGGCGGAAAAGAAAGTTATTGCAACAGGTTTACCGGCGTCCCCAGGTGCTGCAGTTGGTCAGGCAGTATTTAATGCGGAAGATGCAGAAAAATGGGCAAAGGAAGGTAAGAAAGTTATGCTTATCCGCGTTGAAACGTCTCCAGAAGATATTGCAGGTATGAACGCTGCAGAAGGGGTTATCACGGCACGTGGTGGTATGACATCTCATGCGGCTGTGGTTGCACGTGGTATGGGAACACCTTGTGTATCTGGTTCACCGGACATAAAGATTGATTACGAAACCAAGACTATGAAAACAACAGGTGGTGCGGTAATCAAAGAAGGCGATTGGGTATCTATTGATGGTGCAAAAGGTCAAATCATAGAAGGTCAGGTTCCAACTGTATCTGTAGAATTGACAGGTAATTTTGGTACATTGATGAAATGGGTTGATGAAATCAAAGATTTGACAGTTAAGGCAAATGCTGAAACACCAAAAGACGCAAAACAAGCGCGTGACTTTGGTGCCGAAGGTATCGGTTTGGCGCGTACGGAACATATGTTCTTTGATCCAAATCGTATTCAGGATATGAGAGAAATGATTTTGGCAGAAGATGTCGAAGGCAGACGTGCTGCATTGGCAAAATTGTTGCCTTATCAGAAAGCTGACTTCGTAGAATTGTTCAAGATTATGGATGGTCTGCCTGTCACAATTCGTTTGATTGACCCACCGCTACATGAATTCTTGCCACATACAGAGGCGGATATTAAAGAATTAGCGGAACATATTGGCAAGTCTGTTGAATTTGTAAAGGCTCGTGCGGAAGCGTTACATGAACAGAACCCAATGTTGGGACATCGTGGTTGCAGATTGGCAATTACATATCCAGAAATTTGCGAAATGCAAACGCGTGCAATATTGTCTGCTGCGCTGGAATGCAAGAACGCGGGTGTTCGCGTATTCCCAGAAATTGAAGTTCCTTTGGTCGGTTCTAAGAAGGAAGTTGATATTGTTAAAGCAGTTATTGATGCCAGTGCGGCAGCATTGTTTGCAGAAACAGGCGACAGCGTAGAATATACAGTTGGTTCAATGATTGAATTACCGCGCGCGGCTGTTTTGGCAGATGAAATTGCCGAAAGCTGTGAATTCTTTGAATTCGGTACAAATGACTTGACGCAGACAACTTTGGGTATGTCTCGTGATGATACCGGTAAAATCTTGGATGAATACCGTGCACGTGGTGTATATGTTGCAGACCCATTTGCATCTGTTGATCAGGAAGGCGTTGGTATCTTGATTAAAGACGCAGTTGAAAAAGCGCGCAAAACAAAGGGTGAACATATCCATCTTGGTGTATGCGGTGAACACGGTGGTGATCCAGAATCCATCACGTTCTTCCACAAGGTTGGATTTAACTCTGTATCATGCAGTCCGTTCCGTGTGCCAATTGCGCGCTTGGCGGCGGCACAGGCAGCAGTCAAATTCCCAAGAAAGAAATAAATGTTGGGAAACATCATAAAAACCCGTCTGGAAACAGACGGGTTTTTATGATATAATCAGTGCTTATAGGGGAGGGGAGAATGGGAAAGGTAAAAATTCCGAAAAATTTAAAAAAGTTAATAAAAACTAAAAGAATTAGTTTAAAACCATTACCAAAAGCAAGTTTTGAATTTGCACAATTTTTATACAATAAAATTTCCGAGCAGCGCCAACACTTTAAGTTTTTGCAGATAGCACTGGTAACAAAACCAGAAGAAGAATATAATTTTTTATTAGGTAATAATAAATCGTTCGCAAATAAATTAAAAGTTAGTTATGGTTTATACCATAATAAAACTGGTGACTTTATGGGAGTTGTTGGTGTACATGCTCTACATTGGGAAAAAGGATACGGTGAATTGGGCGCTTGGATATTTAAAGAATACTCAGGTCAGGGTTATATTCCAGAAGCGGTAAAGGCGCTGGAAGATTACTTGTTTGGGATGGGTTTTCATAAGTTAGTATGGAAGGCCTGTACAAAGAACACAGCATCTTGCAAGGCGGCAAAAAAGTCTGGTTATGTAAAAGAGGGTGTTGAAAGACAGGCAAGTTTTAATAAATTTATGAATTGTTGGGAAGACCATGCATTTTTTGGTAAATTGTATTCCGAATGGAAAAGCCCGAATACAAAAAGTAAATAATAAAAAACGCCCGAAAGGGCGTTTTTCATTTTAGTTTAAAAGCTGTAATTTATCGCAAGCCCAGTAAAATTAAACCCACGGTTTATTTCTGTAAAACTTCCGTTGGAAAAGTGTTGGGTAAACCATTCTAGCCGCAAACGGTCTGATACATTCTTTCCGATAAATACGCGTTCGCCAAATACAAGGCGGCTTTCTACATATCTGTCCCCGGAATCTCTCATGTATGGACCTATACCAACACCGAGATAAAAACCGCGCCAGTTAACCAAAGACACATCCCAAGAAATTCCGGCTGCAATGAAAGATAAACCGTCATCATGACTGTAACCAAAATTTTGAACCAAACTTAAATTCATACGAGACGGTAATCTGAATATCTCTATTGGTTGACTATATTGTAACATAATGTTGGTCATCGGTTCAAAATCCCATAAAAATGGGTTGATTAGTTTTAATAAAGAACCAGGGCTGGTGCCTTGGGCTGTATATAACGCAATCGAATTTTGGCTGCCGGCCGCAAACATCGGGTTTGTAGAACCTGTGTCCGCAAATGCGGGTAATGTCAAAAGTAATAAAAATAGAGAAGCACCTTTTTTCATCTTCGGGTAATTATACACTATAAATTGCTTATAATAAATAATAAAAAAATCCGTTTTTCAATACCGGTTTTCTTATTTACAGAGCTCACTAAAAATGGTATAATTATAAAAAATAGACGTTTAGTCTATTGTTAACGATATCGTAAAACATTGGGTTTTCGGGGTCCCGAAATACAGGAGAGTATTTATGAAAAGCCGTAATTTCGCAGAACATTGCAAAAACGCGATGGGGACAGTATTTTTACTGGCGGGGGCGTTCTTCGTTTGTTCCACACTGGTTTCAATGCGTGCAGTTTTTGCAGATCCTATTGCGCCAGCTGCAGCCACAAATACTAATACGGTTCAATCACCGCGCTATAGCAACAATGTTCGTGAGTCTGCGCGACCTTCGTCATCACGTAGTACTTCTTCAGCAGTGGTATCTCGTGGAACTCCAACAGCTGGTAATTCCGCAACTGTTGCACGTGGTGTGACAACTCGTACAGCTGTAACGCCGACAAATGTGGTAAGTACGGCAACTACATCGTCTGGCAGACCTAGCTCTGCAACGTCAAGAAATACGGCAGCAACGACGACCGCGTCATCTCGTGGCGTTTCATCAAGAAATGTTGTGTCTCGGGCAACGGCATCAAATGTAGCGAATGTTTCTCGTAGCGTTGTTTCTCGTGCTGCAACGAATAATAATACCGCACGTGTTTCTTTGCAGGGAAGTGCGATAAGGGGAAGCAATTCCTCTGCTACGAATACATATACGTATTTGCAAAGTAAGTTATATACAGGAAATTATTCAAATATAATTGATTCTACAACAGGTTTAATTTCTGCAGATGCGTATAATAATTGTATGGAATCTTATTATGCATGTATGGATGAAATTTGTACGGCGCGTAACGCAGCCCAACGTCGTTGCGCATGCGCTGGACGTGTAAAAGCGTTTGCAGAAGCAGAAGCCGCATTGGAAAAGGCAAATGAAGAGTTGATTCAAGTTTCTGGTGAGCTTGCGTTACTAATTGCAACCAAGGGTAAAGATGTAAGTCAAGCGTTTCAATTGACAGATGCAGAAAAAGTTATGAACTGCGTTTCTTGGAAGGAGGTAACAGATCAATATGGTCAGTCTTCAGATGAAGCTATAGAATGGTGCTATAATCACGGAATTTATGGTACAAATGGTTCATTAAGTGCCTGTGCTCAGCCTACTTATTGTGAAGAAAGTGGAAATTCTTTTGGGTTTAATATTTCGAGTATTGATGGGACAAGCAGCGACATATTAGCTTCGTTAAAATCATGGGCAGATGCAAAAGAAAAAACTTTGACGATATTAACAGACGACAACGATGCTTTGACCAGTGCGTTTGATGAATTGACCACTGTTGTTGGTAATTTGGCGGGAATTAGTGGGTCTTTGGCTAATTCGGATTCTATCAAGGATTCTTTGGCGGAAACGTGGGGGTATGAACTGTTTGAATATGCGCATAACAACGTTTGCAACCGTGTTTTAGACTCCTGCTTTAACGGAATTTATGAGGCATGTGGTACGCCACCGTCTGGCAGCAATAAGTGTGGTAATGGTCGTTCACAATGCCCATATAATTACAACAGTTATATCTCTGTATCTAATACGGGTAGTTACGAGTTAGATTTTATTGAACCGAATACAGGTTATACAGCGTCTAATTCGGCAACTTGTTTTGGGTATACTACCGCTTCTGGTGATCCTTATGCAGATTTGCGTAAACCTGTTGCGGATGCACGTCGTAGTATCATGCAGAAATATGCGCTGGATGCGAATGCCGATTGTGATGCCTATGGTGATCAATTGAGTACAACCGCACAAAATATAGGTTATCAGAAAGTCGCGGCACAACAGGCTTTGCAGCAGAAGCGTTTAGAGTTCTATCAAGAAGAACAGGAATCAATAGCCAGTGCGTACACGACTGCTCGTACTAACTTTAATCAGTGTCTGTCAGAGTTGTATGACTGCTATACCACACAAGAAACAGTTAATACATCGTGGAGCACCAGTCGTATAAAGACATATTGCTCGCAGGTATCGAATGTTCCACATTGTTATGAAGAAATGATTTGTGGCGCACCTAATAATTCTTTGT
The DNA here is from genome assembly GCA_944389685.1 of uncultured Alphaproteobacteria bacterium. Taxonomy (GTDB): domain Bacteria; phylum Pseudomonadota; class Alphaproteobacteria; order Rs-D84; family Rs-D84; genus Enterousia. The sequence continues at coordinate 7,250 of CALXNF010000064.1, forward strand.
TGGCGGTTATAGATAAAGAAGACGATCCTAAGACTAAATGTGAGAATGCAACAAACTATGAAGAAAATACGTGCCGTAATATCATAACATTAGCAGAAATATTAGATGGCGCCTATGCAAGAGATGCGGTGGAAGGTTCTTCGACAGCATTGCGTGAGGCATGCTTGCAAAGCGTCGGTATTGATGGCGTTCGTAATTGGTCTAGCACCAATACGAATGGTGGTTGGTCTGCAACTACTTGTCCTTCTGGACAGCATTTGGAAGGCAACAGTTGCGTGCCAAACACTAAATCTTGCACGCATTCTGATTCTAACGCAGAATCTGCAACTCAAACTTGGAATACAATTACTCAGTCTTGGAGTGGTTGCAGCCTAGTAAGTTGCAGGTCTGGTTACACTGTTCAGAATGGTGCCTGTGTTGCGCAGTAAAATCGTAAAACTTATTATAAAGCCCCTGATGGGGCTTTTTTGATGTCTTTTAATACACGTTTGTAGAAAGATTTATGCAAAAGTGCTTGACTTTCTGCTTAAAAATGTTACTTTTGTAGAAACTTTTAGACAAAACAGAACAAGAACAATATAAAAGAGAAAGAAAATGAGCAACGTTGCAATCTTTCAAACCGGCGGCAAACAATATCGCGTTCAGGC
>CALXNF010000065.1 GCA_944389685.1 uncultured Alphaproteobacteria bacterium
ACACGGTCAATACAATCCGCAACAATTGCAATTTTTTCTCGTTGTGCTTTAACAAAGTTCAGCATTTCAACGAACTTTTTACGGTCGCCCTTTGTTGAACTCTCGGTAATTTGAAAGGTTTTAAGCAACGTTAACCCATTGCGCTGGATATATTTGTTCAGATTATCCAGTTGGGCATCAATAGACATACCATTTTCTTGCTCACGCGATGAAACACGAGCAAGTATTACTGCTTTCATAATTTATTCTTTTGGTTTTACTACATTTAGTATAATGCATGAAAGCAATAATGCGAGAGTTTATTGTTGCTAATCATTAATTTCTCGCAGGGATAACTAAAGAATTTATGCAGACTATGAAGCTAGGGGCATTCTACAAAATTAATACTGTAATATAAACTCCGGCATTCTTCATAATAAATATTATATTGTTCTAAATATATAAAAAAATTATTACGTAATTGTCGTTTCAATTCATCTATAGATTTGTTTAAACTCGATATACCGTTAAAATCACAAGCACACCTGAGCTGAAAATTTTCTATATCATTGCCATCTGCCTGAAAAATCTTTATAGAGTAATCAAATTTATCTACAAGTTCTTCTTGGATATTAGCTAATGATTTAAGCTTATTTGTATTTTCATCATAAAACCATTTTATATTTTTGAATTCTATAAGATAAACAGTATTTTCACTATTAATATATACAGAATCACAATGCGGCCAATCATGTTGTGGGGCCGGTTTTGTACCCACTACCTCTTCCCAATCAATAAAACTTCTATTCTTATCTGTTGAGCAAGGCCATCCTAAAAAGCACAAGCGTTTCTTATTAGTATCACAACATTCGCAAAAAGATTTCTTAAATCTAGAATAGTCTGCCATAATATACACTCTAATACGTTTAACCTTGTAATGTATCGTTTACAACAGATTCAAATATTTCATTTATCGGTTTTGCCAAATTATCGAAAATTTCATATTCCTTGCCTGTTTTATCAGAAATGATACCTGTATCTCTGTCAGCAAGATAGTACTTTACTTGTTCTAGCTTGTGTTTTTTGGAATAAAAACGTAGAGCTTGTAAAAAATCTGGACTATGAGAAGCAATCATGATTGGGCAGCCAGCTTTTACAAGCTTTACCAGTACTTCTGCTAAAGTTGTCAGCCACTGAGGATGCAAATGATTCTCTGGTTCGTCCAAAATAGTTATCTTACTTGGGCTAAACATACCGTTTTTTGCAAGTTTTTGGAAAATAGCCAACACCTTTTCGCCAGACGCTGTATTATTAATTGACAAATTAGTTCCAACTGCAAATTCTTTTTTGATAAAGTCAAATCGTCTCTCTTTGGCATTATACTCTAATCTACCTCCTAGAGCATCAGTAATGTCAGATATAGCCTCTTGAATAAATGCATTTTGTAGTGTATCATGCATCGAATCTGATGCCATTTTTCTCATCAAATCCGTCCAATAATTTGGCAACCTATTAAACTCTCTGAGTTTTTCCATTTGCAATAATAATGGTGTTTCGATAAGTGTTGCATCTTGAAAGATTTTTTCCGTGATGCTATCATCGACGTAATCAATGTTTAATCTTTCTGCCAAAGATAAAACATCTACGTTATTAGAAACAGTGTACTTTAGCAAATTATCAAATGCGACATTTGACCCTACATGAGATTGTATATTAATAATTTGCCCGTCAAATATATTAGAACACATATAAACTAATGCCATATGAATATCATCTTTAAGATTTGACCGTACAAAAGAATTTTTTAAGGAAATTAGGCTTTCTTTTATTTTGTTTTTAGAGTTTATATCCACCGTATTAGAAAAACTATCAATTAAGTTAATTCTAGATTGAATTAACTCTTGGCATCCGTCTAAATTATTTTCATCAATTAAATGTATTAAATCTGTCTCAAATGCACCTAATTGAAAGTTATTTTCCAATAATGTGGCATCGGCATTTAATTGCCGTGCATTGGTATTCCGACCTATAAGATTTTGGATTGTAAAATAAGTGTTTTTGCACACCCAATCAGTGAATTCTTTTTTCTTTTGTTTGACGATAGCGTCTTTTTCTTTAACAGCCTTGACTATTGCGTAAATAGTTTTCCCGACGGTGCTTTTACCCGCGCCATTCTTTCCAACAATGACAGAAAGCCCCGTTAAATCAACGGTCGCGTCTTTAATAACACCGACATTTTTTAATGTAATTTTCATTGTCAAAACCCTGTTATCTATATGATTAATAGCACTTAAAACAACGTTTTCAAGTAATTATAGCATAAAAAGGGGACTGTTTTTAGTCCCTTTATGTAAGAAAGATAAGTAAAAAGATGCTTTTTTCAAGTTTAATAAATTAGTTTTCCTGTATTTTACATGAATCATCATGATTATCTGATTTATATATAATACCATATATCATCTGTTTAATCAGGGGTTTTATATTGAAATTACTCAATATTTGTTGACCATACTATATATAACCAGTCGTTATAAACCTAAAAACATTACAAATTGTGATGTTTTTTACCTCATTTGACAACCATCCAAAGCAGTTTCTATCAAGAAATCACTTTGTAATTTCAAATTATTGGCACCTGTTTTGAATTTTATTTCGTTAAATTGTCCGCCCATAGCATCGTTATATGTTTCGGAAACAAATTGATATACCATCTTTTTTACATATGCAACCGTGCATTCGCAATCTTGACCACGCCGCTCTATATCCTGTGTTGTAAATACTCCATTCTTTTTTAACGCTGTTATTTGCTGACATTTTTTATACACATTTTCATCACTGCCAAATATGTACTTATATTGTTGCAATGTCATACCAAGTATTATGTTTTCTGCCACAGCCAAGTCTTGCTGTTTTGGCCTATAAAAACTGAAATACCAAACGGATACACCGCCGGCCAGCGCAACAATGGTAGTAATAATTGTAATTATGGTTTTCTTTTTCATTTTGTTTCCTTTTTTTGTTAGATTTCTTTGTTTTCAAGACGTTTTAGATGTTTTTCTGCACGCTGTTGTAATATTGGGGCTATTTTTAGTTGTTGTGCATAGCATTTGATTTCTTTTATAATTTCTATATATATCGCAATTTCCAGTTTGCGAGAGTTAAAAAAAGTATTATTATTAGTTATAACAAAAGATTCTGACTGGACTTGATTATCTATATTTTTATGTATCTTACCAAGAATCTTGGTGTCTTCGTCGTCAAAATTCATATTATGTAAGGTATAAGAAAAGAATCTTTGAACTATTTCTTTTGGGGCGTTTCTATTTTCTTCGGCTTTTTGCAGGCTATGTGCAACTATTACCCAACCAACAAAAACACCAATAACAAGTATTAACCAGTCGTAATTTTCTATTGCGCTACATATCGCAATAGTTATGAATAAGGTTCCGACCAGCCAAGCACCTATATCATTAATTGTTTTTTTGTGCTCGTTGCTCATGAATTATACCTTTTGATTGTTTTTTGACTTTCTATAGCCAATGATAGTCAAGATAATGCCAGCACCAATACCGCCGAAATAACGTCCAACTGCTAATGGATCTGTTGTTATAACCAACGCAAAAAAGCTAAATATAGTTAAAGCAATTCCACAATAATACATTATATGTTTTTTCATATCTATCCCCTTGTAAGTATAGAAAAAAGACCGTCAACAGGAATGACGGTCAGGGAGTTGATAAATCAGTTTGCGATTGATTCCGTGGCTTTCGGGTTGCCCCTGTTGTATAACCAACAGCTCCCCGACCATAACAGTCAGGGACATAACGGTGCGATGCACCAT
>CALXNF010000066.1 GCA_944389685.1 uncultured Alphaproteobacteria bacterium
GAGTTGCAGGCGCGTCAAGATGCAGCAAAGAAAAATGCAGAAGCTAATGTTGATGCGGTTAAGAACGCTAAGTTGTACATGATTCGTCAAGCAGGCGATACCGGTCAATTATATGGTTCTGTTTCAACGCGTGATATTGCACGTATGTTGAAAGAAGTTGCAAATGTTTCTGTGGAATCTGCACAAGTAATGTTGGGTGCGCCGATAAAAGCTATTGGTGTATTTGATACCAAGATCGCTTTGCATCCAGATGTTATCGTTCCTGTAAAAATTTATGTTGCTCAGACGCAGGACGAAATAGAAGCTTTGGTTGCTGGTAAGGTTTTGACTTTCGGTACGAAAAAAGTTGAAGAAGAAGCTGTAGAAGAAAAATCTGAAACGAAAACCGAAGAAAAAACAGAAGAAGCTAAAGCAGAATAATAAAACGCCCAATTGGGCGTTTTAATTTACTCTTTTTATAAATTTTTATATAATTATAAAAATGAAACTAGAATCTGTCGGTATATTGATATCTATGCAACCTTTTGGCGAACGTGATGTTATCGCACGTTTCTTTACCAGCGATTTTGGCGTTCTTTGTGGAGTTTTGAAAGGCGGTCAGTGTGCTAAGAAAAATAAACCGCTTGTTGGGCAATTAGGGGCGGTTTCTTGGAACGCAAGATTAGATTCTCAGCTGGGTGTTTTCCATTGGGAAGCAGAAAAAAATTTAATTGCAGTTTTAATGCCGTTTAGAAAGTCTTTAGAGTATGTCAATAGTGCGTTTGCTTTAATTTCAACCCTGCTTCCAGAGCGGGAAAAGAATTCTTTTTTGTATACTGGTACAATAGATTTGCTTGCAAAACTAAAATCTGCTGGGGCGGATGCTGCATATTTACAATGGGAAATTTCATTACTAAAAGAATTGGGGTACGCACTTAATCTGACGGCGTGTTCCGGCTGTGGTAGAAATGAAAATTTAGAATATTTATCACCACGTACAGGTCGGGCTGTTTGTAAAGAATGTGCGAAACCCTATGTTGATAAGCTATATAAATTACCGTTAGACTTAAATATTTCTTATGCTTTTTTAGAAAAAGCGTGCGTAGAGCAGGGGGTAAAAATACCTATTGCTCGTATAAGGTTGAGTTAAAAAAAATTTATTTTTTATAGATTTATTCCTTGCACATAAGTTTTTTTTTGAGTATCTTATTCTCGTTCAACAGATAAAGGAGAAAAGTTATGACGTGGACAATATTAGTTCTAGTAGTTGGTATTCTTCTATTCTTGTTTGGTGGTATGTTGCTGCCAAAGGGTGACGAGAAAAAGCCAGCTGCCGGTAGAATCGTAGCAAAAAAATGCATCACTTTGATTTCAATAATCTTAATTTCTGGTAGTATGTGCCGCTTGTATACACCGTTTTATTTGACGGCTGTAAATCCAGCAATTGTTCAAGAAATGGTCAGTGGTATGCAAGAACAGCAGCAGGCAGAAAAAAATAAGCAAATACGTAAAGTTGTTCGTTCAGAAGGGGAACAATTAATGCGTGATGCACCTGTTTTAGGTAACCGTGATGCGAAGAAGACAATTTATGTTTGGACAGACTTCTCTTGCCCATATTGCCGTCGTGTACACGGGGAAATAGAACGTGTATTAGCAGATCGTGATGATACTCGCGTTGTTATTAAAAACTTCTCTATCCACGGTCCATTGTCTGATGGCCCAGCTAAGGCGGTTATTGCTGCTAAATTGCAAGACCCAGAAAAAGCTGCTAAGTTAACAAATATGTTAATGACACGTGACTTCTATACGCAGGACGATTTGAAAGATCAGTCTAAACTTGCAGAAAAAGGAGGAGCGAATGTCATGAAAATGGCAAAAGAAGCTGGTTTGGATGTTGCGAAGTTGAAAGAAGACATGAAAGGCGAAGTCGTTGCACGTGAATTAAGAAACGTTCGTGATATGGCACAACGCTTTGAAATTAACGGAACTCCGTTCTTAATCATTGGTGAACAGGCTTTCCCTGGCGCAATACCTGCAGATCAAATAGAAGCTGCATTGGATGAATAATTTGTTTGTCCATTGAAAACCCCGTCGAAAGACGGGGTTTTTGTATGATAGATATTAATTTATTGTTGGGGTGCCAATAAAAATTGCCCGTCGGGGCAATTTTTTATTTGTCTTCTAGTATTGCAATTCCGGGTAGAGTTCTTCCTTCGATAAATTCCAAAAACGCCCCGCCGCCTGTTGATACGTAGGTTATGTCATCTTTTACACCGCACGCAGTTAATGCCGCAACTGTATCACCACCGCCCACAATGCTTTCTAATTTTCCAGCGCGGGTTTGTTCCGCGATAGTGCGCGCAATTGCAAATGAGCCATATGACCAGGTCGGTTGCCATTCCGCCATTCCAACGGTTCCATTCCATATGACTGTAGCAGCGTTTTTAATTGCTTCCGTGTCGCGTTTAGTTGTTTCTTCACCTGCGTCAATTATAACGTCGTCATCTTCTATTTCTGTGAAGTCTTTATTTGTGCGGGTTGCAGTAGGGGTAAACTCTTTAGCAACGCCTTTATCTAATGGTAAAAGTACTTCGCAATTATTTTTCTTTGCGTATTCTAATATTTCTAGTGCGGTATCTTTTTGGTCCGCTTCATATAAAGAGTTCCCAACTTTGCCACCAAGTGCATAATTAAATGTTGTGCCCAAAGCCCCGCCAATTATTAGCTTGTCTGATAATTTTGCTAACGCCTTTAGTACGCCGATTTTTGTAGAAACTTTGCTGCCCGCAACAATTGATAATAATGGACGTTTTGGATTTTCCATTACGGCAGATAAGTGTTCTATTTCAGAAGCTAATAAATACCCTGCATAAGATGGTAATATTTCTGCAATACCGACCGTACTTGCGTGCGCTCTATGAGATACAGCAAACGCATCGTTTACAAAAATATCAAAACCATCGGCAAGCTTTTTAGCGAATTCAGGATCGTTCGATTCTTCACCTGGGTAGAAACGGACATTTTCAAGTAAGACCAAATCACCGTCTTTCATGTTTTCTAGAAAGTCTTTATTTAAACAATCTGAAATTAATGGGATTTTCATATATTCTGCAACCGGAGCCATAGAATATTCCATGTTCTTTGTTCCTTTGGGGCGCCCCAAATGTGCACAAATAGCAACGCGGGCACCCGCCGCACGAAGTGCATTTATAGTTTGCATACTTTGTTCAATTCTGAAAGAATCAGTGATTTTCCCGTCTACTATTTGAACGTTAAAATCATCTCTTAATAGAACGTATTTGCCGTGTACATCTACATTTTCAATTGCCCGAAGTTTCATTTTTTTTCATTCTTTCTTTTTTTGGTTTATAGCTTTTTCGATAATGTTCGTTTATACCATATTTATCAATTGCTTGCAAATGATCCGCAGTTGGATAACCTGCATTTCTTTCCCAGCCATACATAGGAAATTCTTGGGCTAAGGTTTTCATAATTTTGTCTCTGGTTTCTTTTGCTATAATTGATGCGGCCGCAATAGATAAAGATTTGGAATCACCTTTTACAATAGTTTGTCCTGTTATTTTTGACGGCAATTTGTTCCCGTCAATTAAACAAAACTGCGGTGTTAAAGTCAATTTGTTAACTGCACGTTCCATTGCTGTTAAAGAAGCCTGCAATATATTCATCTCGTCTATTTCAGATGGTGTACATTGGGCTACTGCCCATATAGTATTGGCAGTTATCCAATCAAAGGCAATTTTCCTCATATTGTGGGTCATCTGTTTAGAGTCCCGAATTATCACAGGGATTTCTATATTTCTGTTTGGAAATATTACGGCCGCTGCAACAACGGGGCCGCACAAAGGTCCTCTGCCTGCTTCATCGACGCCTGCAATTATATCAAAAGCACATGCTTTTTCTATTTCAAAAGTCGGTTTTTGTTTCATTTCCTTAGAAAGATAGCATTGTTATTTATTTTATAGAACAAAAAAAATTAAATTTCGTTTAATGATTATATAGACATGCGGTCAGCAATTTGCTTTTGTACATATTCATCTTCGCTATTGTATAAAGGCCATTCGCCATTCGCTAGGTCTTTCATTGTAGTTAGCGGTTGGTCTAATCGTGCTCTGTATAACCACATATTTGACATTACACGTTTTATATAACTGCGGGTTTCATAAGTCGGAAAACTTTCTATATATAATAAAGGGTCATATGTTTCAAAGTTTTTTTCAAATTCAACAACGGTTCCCATACCAGCGTTATAAGCTGCTAACATTTT
>CALXNF010000067.1 GCA_944389685.1 uncultured Alphaproteobacteria bacterium
ATTTATCGTGGTATAGAAAATATTTCAGCCAGCCCATTTGCCGGGCGAGAGCTGTCAGATAACATAGGCGGTATTCCATATAGGTTATTTTCTATATTACCGTTATCTGCCCAGATAAGTGTCGCGAATTATCTTGATATGGCAAGACGAGAATATGAGGCGGCACTGACGGCAGGTTTTACACCGATATTTGTTGGTGGAACAGGGTATTATATAAACGCGATTCTTCAAGGGATATCTCCGATACCAGAAGTCTCCGAAGAAAATCGTGCTCGTGCGCGCGATTTGGTTGCTGGTGATTTGAATGCGGCAAGAAAGTTGTTGCCGAAGGAATTTAAGGCAACTGATCCGCAACGAGTTGCACGTGCATTAGAGGTGTTTTTTGAAACGGGGCGTCATTTAACAGAATGGCAGGCTTTGCCACGTGTTGGGGCAATAATTCCAACGCCGTATAAGGTTCTTATAAATCCAGAAGTTAATGAGTTGCGAAATCGTATTGCGGCACGTATACCAAATATGATAGAAAACGGTGCTTTAGACGAAGCCAAGAAAATCATTGCAAGTGGCTGGGATGCTAAACGAGCAATTGGGGCAACTCAATTATGCGATTTTGTTAAAGGTAAAATTTCACAACAACAATGTATTGAAGATTGGATTAATAAAACAAATCAATATGCAAAAAGACAGCGAACGTGGTTTAGGACACAGTTCGCTGCGGATGAAGAAATAAATCATGCGATAAAAAAACTTTAACGTTTCTTTATTGTTATTTCTACAATTTGAAGGGTAGCTAAATTTTTTCTGTTCATAAATTTGTTCGTTTCCGCTGTTCTATTCGTTTTGCGTTTGTTGGGGTTGGGGCGTTTGTAAGTGCGCCTTTTAGAAATATTTTTAGCCTCGCGTGTTGCCATTTGTCTGGTCAATAAATTTTGAATGTATGAACATTTATCATACAATGCAATGTTTAATAGTTCTTTTGCTTTTTTTCTAGAATTTTGTCCTGGATTATTTTTGGTATATGCCGATAAATAATCCGCCATTAACCGTACTAACGCTTTAAGAAAATCTGGGTTAGTGGAATTCGGGTCTCTGGAGTCTAAAAATCTTATGTACATTTTCGTCTGAAAAATTAAAAACGCTTCAATTGCTTCGTTATAAGGAATTAAGTAACGCCATTTATTACGAATTTCTGTGTACGTAGAATAGGACGGTCCATATTTTTTTATAACGAGTTCAGATATATGTTTTGTATATGCTGCAAAAACTTTTTGCGCAGCAGTTTGCTTTTTGTTGTTTTTATTCATATTTAAGACCTTTAATATTTTTTTTATGATGAATACAATTGTATGCCAAAAGTTCGTTTTGTCAAATATAAATAGATTATATAATTTTTTTATTTGAAAGTACTTTGTAATAAGACATTATTGCTATTTGAAGCCCCGAATTGCGAATTTTTTTTGAGTAGGCTGCAGTATTATTAAATTCCGTTTCTAATTTTCCCCAACCAGAATATTCCCAGTCAATTAAACCGACTATTTTCATCGTTTTTTTATCGACTATTATATTATTACAAATATCATTATGGTTCCAACCGTCACCTATTACACCTTTGCGTAAATCCTCAATTTCTTTCGGGCGAGCATTATGTACGGCATTTATGAATTCTGCAAGTTGTTTTCCCCATTCCCATGCATGTTGTTCAATTATTTTTTGTGAATATGTATTAAGATTTTTACCATTTATGAAGTTATATTTATAAAATAAATAGCCGTCTGCGTTCACGATTTCAATCTTTGGTATTTTAAGAGGCGAAATATCTTGAAATGCGTCTGTTATTCTTTTTTCTCGCATAATTTTTTCTGTTGGAATAGAAGCGTCGAAAAATTTTCTGATTTTAAAAACGTATTTTTTATCTACTATAAAACCGATATTCCACCCCCCCTTTATCATTTTTGTATGGCGGAAATTCAGTTCAGGAAATTGCTTTTTTAGCGCTTTATATTTGTTATACCAATCAAATAATTTTTTTGTGCGAATCCAATTACGCAAACGACGGTTAGGGATTAAACCGCATAAAAAATAGCAAATTTCAAAAAATAATTTCCACATATAACAAGTCTTTTTTTATCTTTATAAATGGTATTGAAAATTTTCAAAAAAACAAGTACTTTGTAAATATGTTTAAAGCTGGTGACATTGTTAAAATTTTAATACCAAACGTGGTAAATACTGGTTATGATTACCGGTTGACCGCGGACGCCGATTTAGGAAGCTTTGTTAAAGTCGGGGTTATGAACCATAAATATATAGGTGTTGTGTATGGTATCGGTGATAGTGATTTGCCAGAGAATAAGATAAAAGATACATTGGACGTTTTCTCAGATAAGTTATCAGTTAATGATTTACAATGGATTCAGAAAATGTCAACATGGACGTTGATGACGCCTGGGGCAGTTTTGCGGTTGATTGTTAATATTCCAGATGCTTTTTCTCCGCCGCGCGTTGAACAATTATATAAATATAATGCAGATTCTGTTGTTCGTATGACTGATGCGCGCCAAGCGGTTGCGGATGCTTTTGATTCAAATTATAACGAACCTATGTCAATATCCGATGTGCAAAATATCGCTAAAGTAAGTGGTGCGGTCGTTAAGGGGATGATACAGCGTGGTGTGTTAATTCCTTGTGACGTTCGGGTTCAAGAAACTGATTTTTCTAAATACCAGTGTAAAGATATGGGAACGGTGAGGTTAAATGAAGAACAGGCTGCTGCAGCATTAGAAATCAATCAGGCAATTGATAACGGGGGCTTTTCAGCATATCTGTTAGATGGAATAACTGGCAGTGGGAAAACCCAGGTATATTTTGATTCTGCATGGCGGGCATATAGTCGCGGGCAATCTGTTTTATTAATGATGCCTGAAATAGCATTAACCGCGCAATTTATGTCCAGATATGAAAAAAGATTTGGTGCACCACCAGTTGTATGGCACAGTAATTTAACTGCGGCACGCAGGCGTGAGATTTGGCGCGGTGTTTTACGTGGTGATATTCGTATGGTTGTTGGTACGCGTAGTGCGTTGTTTTTGCCGTGGCAAAATCTTGGCTTGATAGTCGTTGATGAAGAGCATGACGGTTCTTATAAACAGGAAGACATGGGTAATTATCACGCACGTGATATGGCTGTATTGCGGGCTAAAATTTCTGGTTTTCCAATTGTTTTGGCCAGTGCGACTCCATCGGCGGAAACATTGCAAAATGTTGCGGATGGGAAATATAAACAATTACGTTTAACGTCTCGTTTTGGTGGAGCGTCGTTACCAAAAATTGAAACAATAGATTTGCGGGAAGACAAACCAGAACAATATAAAATATCTAGTGGTACAGAAGAAAGTGGTCCTCAGACAGGGTATTTATCTCAAGGGTTATGTGAGACCATACGAGAAACACTTGGGGCGGGACATCAAGTAATGTTATTCATAAATCGGCGTGGTTTTGCCCCGGTCGTACAGTGTAAAAAATGTGGTTGGGTGGCGCAATGCCCAGATTGTAGTGTTGGTATGACTTATCATAAACAGCTGGGTAAGTTGTTGTGTCATATGTGCGGGCGTACGACCACGCTTCCGGAAAAGTGTCCTGTATGTGGTGATGCGGTTTCATACCGAGGCGCTGGGTTAGAAAAAATTCAAGAGGAAGTGAATATAAAATTTCCCTCCGCCAGAACGGCACTGGTTTCTAGCGATACGATGATATCTCGTCAAGCGTTGGAAAGGCTGGTTGCAAAGATGGAAACGGGTGATATAGACATCGTAATTGGAACGCAAATTTTAGCAAAAGGGCATCACTTCCCAAATTTAACTTTGGTCGGGGTGGTGGATGCGGACATGGGGTTGTTTGGTACGGATTTTCGGGCGGCAGAACATACATTTCAGCAATTGTTTCAAGTTGCGGGGCGGGCAGGGCGCGGAACTGTCCCGGGGCGAGTTCTTTTACAGACTTATCAACCAGAACACCCAGTGTTAAAAGCAATCTGCAGTGGGAATAGAGATGCTTTTATGTCTGCAGATATGGCGGCGCGGCGCAGCGCAAAAATGCCTCCATACGGGCAATTGATCGCTATAATTGTTGAAGCAGATAAAGAAACGAAGTTGAAAAAAGTTTGTGAAATGCTTGTAAACGCTGCCCCAGCAGCTGCAGGCGTAAAAATTATGGGGCCAATTGCGGCGCAGATTTATCAGGTACGAAATTGGTATCGTATGAGATTTTTGGTCGCAGGGGATATGCGGGCAATGTTGCAACCTGTGGTAAAGCATTGGGTAACGAAAGTGCGTTTACCTGCGAACGTTAGGTTAAAAATAGATGTAAATCCTCAGAATTTTATGTAAATAAAGTATATTGTATGGTATTATTATATAGAATAAGTAAGAGGTGAAAAATGTTGGAACTGATAGTTGCTTTTTTAATAATGTTTTCAGTGACTGTTCTGTGTGTAGCAATTTTATCAATTCCGATTTTAATTGCTAATGCGCGCGGTATTTGCGGTACTGATCATACAATTATTGTTGTGTTGTCTATATTGGGGGTTCTTTTCGGCGTTACGTGGTTTATTGCGCTTATCTTTTCTGTGGTTTGGCAGGGGGAATGTATGGTTGACACCGATTTGGATAAATTGGAAAAAGCTGCAAAACTTTACAAGAATAAACTAATAACAAAAGAAGAATATGAAAAAATAAAATCTAAGTTATTATCTAAAAAATAAAAAGGGGAGTCCCCCCTTTTTTTATTTTAAATTTTCTGATTTGCTTCTTTTTAAACTTTCCATTTTTTTAGTATTTTTTCTTTTTTCAAGCAGTGTATAAATTTTACAAATACCATTCACAAACGCATCCAATACAGGAGATGGACGTTCTAGAAGCTCTTTTTCTCGTTCTTCTGCACGACGTAAATTTTCTGCTTCGTGTTCACGTAAGGCTTTTTCCAGTTCAGGATCATGCGTTCTATAATTTGGATCGGTTATTGTTAGTGGAATATTGTTTTTTGCCATAATTTTCTCCTTTTTTATACGACTTCAGTTACGGCTCGTAATGCGCCGTCTCTGGATAATTGGACTACACGAATTTTCTTTTTCATTTCTGCAATCAGGTCACTTCTGTCATATGCAGGTTGGGTATGTAGTATTCGATCTGCAAAAGCTGCATAGGCGGCTTCTGCACTTTCTGCATGTATGGTTGTATAGAAATGGTCGTGACCGGTACCTAACATTTCCCATAACACAGAAGCGTTGTCCGTTGAAATTTCACCCCCAATTATTACGTCGGGCGTCATGCGCACGACAAGGTCTAATAATCGAGCGTAATTGAAATCATTTGTTTGTTCTGTTCTTGATAATATGAAGTGAACATGATTGGTTTGCGGAACGCTTATTTCCCGTGCATCTTCCACTGTTATTACGCGACAGTTTTTATCTATTAACGTTAACATATGGTTTAAGAAAGTCGTTTTCCCAGTCGCAGTTGCACCACTAATTAAAATCGGGCTGCCGTCATTTATTGCCGTCATCAGACGGTCATAAGGGTCGTCGGGGCGTTTAGATTCCCTTGGTTTTACTTTTAATAACTTTTCCCCGCGTTTTAGATGGTATTGATCAAAAGAAGTCTCTGGTGCACTTGTTCCGCGAATGTTAAGTGCAACCCCACCGGTTATGTCGCGTTCGTCGTATTGAACGTTAGGACCGGCAATTGCTGTAAAACGGTGGTTACCAGGAAGGGTTGCATACACCACAGGTATGCCATGAACTGGATCAAACGGTCTTTCATAAATATTTGCAATTGTATGAATCAGGTCTATTAAATATTGTTTTGTTAATGCCTCGGCGTTATAGGCGACCCATGGAACGCGGGCCCCATGTAGGCGCATCCATACCTCTCCTTCATGGTTAATAGCAATTTCTTCTACGAACGATGGTTTGTAGAATTCTTCTAGCGGTTTTAATAAAGAATCAAGTACGACGTTTGACATCATATTAATTTTATCATAAATCGTGACTTGAATCAAAATGCTTTATTTGATAAAATTAGAAAAAAGAGAGAAAAAGATGAAAAGATCATTCCTTTTGGTTTTAATGTCTGCGTTTGCATTGGTGGCGTGTTCTACTGGGGCGGATACTCCTTATAATACGGAAGATTTTGCTCAGGGTGGGGCGGATGCGCCTTTGTATAACGAGCGAACAAGTACTTTTATGCAGGCTGAAAACCAATATTCAAATATAGATTCTTATAAACCGAAAACCGAGGCGGAAAAAGAAGCAAGTAATAATCGCTGGAAAACGTCTCGGATGGAAACGCGTTGGCAGGAATACAAAGGGACTATGGTTCGTGTACAGATATTGTTAGGAAATACCGATCTTAGAGAGATGCGTTTGCGTTTAATGCAGAATGCGGATGGTATGGATATAGACGGGGATGCTCGCACTATATTGTCTAAAGTCGCTGATTATGAAATGAAACGTGTTTGTGGTCGTAATGCGGATAGTATTGTAATGGTATATGATAGACCTTCGTTTGATGTTATGCGTCCGACACCTTATTTCGATTATAGGGTAGAGGCTGAAGGTTCAACTATGCGAGAATATGGTTTCAGGTGCGTGTATAATAATAACTAAAATAATCAAAAAATTAAATGGGGGAAAGTATGAAAAAATTTATGTCTGTGGTTACTATTTGCGGTGCAATGTTTTTAACTGCGTGTGATAGCAATGCCGGTGCTCAGAATGGTGATACTGTCGTAATTGATTTTGCTGGTTATATGGACGGCGTTCAATTTGAAGGGGGGACTGCAACTAACTTTCCATTGGTTTTAGGTAGTGGTCAGTTCGTACCGGGTTTTGAAGAACAGGTTGTTGGTATGGAACAAGGAGAAACGCGTAATATCAACATTACTTTCCCAGATAATTATTATCCAGAATTAGCGGGTAAAGATGTCGTATTTACTGTCACTGTAAATGAAATTGTAAAACAGTAAATAGGTATCGTTTAAAAAAGGCCGGTATTTACCGGTTTTTTTATTGACTTTTTTTATAGTAAATTTTAATCTTTAAGAAAATATTCATAACCTGAAAGGAGGTAATTAAAATGGCTTTGCCTAAAATTTCGGTATGGCGTAGATTCTGGGGGCAACTTTTAACCTTTTGGATTCCTATAAAAAAATATCGTAAGGCTGCGCGCGGAATTTTATGGCTGGGGCTTGGTAGGTATGTTCGTGTCTTAAAAGAAGATAAAACTAGAAATTTTCCATATGAATTATCTATTGTTGCTATAATGAAAAACGAGGGACCGTATTTAAAAGAATGGTTGGATTTTCATATTTTGGTCGGCGTAGAAAGATTTTATTTATATGACAACGGTTCAAAAGATAATACTAAGAAAATTTTAGCACCTTATATTAGGCGCGGTATTGTAAAGTATAAGTATTTTCCAGGGAAAAATAAACAGAATCCTGCTTATGTAGATGCAATAAATCGTTTTTCTGAAGAAACGCGTTGGATGGCAATGATCGATTTAGATGAATTTATTGTTCCAGTGGAAAATAAAACAATTACAGAATTTTTACATACATTACCAATAGACTTCGGGGGCCTGGTTCTTACGTGGGTAATGTATGGGTCTGCGGGGCATGTAAAGAAACCGAAAGGATTAGTAATAGAAAACTATAAATACCATGGCGATCATACGCGCCAATCTGGTTGTAAGTCTATAGTAAATCCGCGTCTTGTTGTCAGACAGCGTAATCCGCATATAAACGATGTAGCTGGTTTTTTGATTGATGAAAACGGTAAAAAGTTGGGGAAAATAGATCAAGCATATAATCCACCATCGTGTAAGAAAATACGCTGTAATCATTATATAACAAAGTCTTATGAAGAGTTTAAGATGCGTTGTAATAAAGGAAGTGCAGCTGGTAATTCGGCTGGGAAGAAGTGGTCTGAAGAAAAGTTCAAGAAATATGATACGAATGATATATATGATGATATAATGTACAAATATATAAAAAAGTTAAAGAAAAAATAAATAACCGGCCAATGCCGGTTATTTTGTTTTTATAACTGCGCTTTTAATTAAGGCAACGTCGTCGCGAATGGTATCAAGTTTTATTTGAAGTTTTCCAATTCCTGTTTCTAATATAGTTGTTCGGTTTTCAAGAGCTGTTATGCGGCTGTCTGCGCGAGCCAGATCTTCAAGTGAAGAATCTTGCCGTGCAACCCAATAAATTACTCCTGCGATGAACGCGATAAGAAACCAACTGTTGCGTAAAAAATCAACCAAATTAACGACGCTTTTGGTTTCCTTTTTCATTTTTATTTACCTCGCTTTATCATCAGCTCTATCTGATGAACTAGGGCTCTTTGTGCTTCTAAGCTGCGTAATTGTGCATCTGTTGCGTCGGGTCCCAGTACTCGTTCGATTGTCATTTTTCGTAAGTGTTTTAATACCGTTGTTCCTGACGCAGTCGCGAATGTACGTGCGTAGTTTTGTTCTATGTCTTTCATTATCATTCCCTTTGGTTAAATTATAGTTTCTTCAAGTGCCATCTTTGCAATTGGGGCGATATATTTTAATTCCGCATCGCTATGTAAAGATATTTTATCTATTACACCACGACGTGATAATATTTGCAGACCGCGTTCAACCAACGGGCGAATAAATTCATGAAGCAGTCGTCCATAAGTTGCCCCAAGTATTCTCATCATATCAGCGTTTCTTGCCATAATTTCCGTTGCCGTCATTTCTTTTTCGCTTAATAAACCAAGCCTGTCGGCAAGCAGCGCATGACGTATACGTTCTCTTAAATCTTTCAGAATTATTTGAGATACATCAAAATTGGCACCAGATGTTAGGGGCGTTAGTCCAGATGAACCGACTGCTTTAGGTATGATTGCACCAGGGGTAAGATTTATGTTTGATAAATTTATTACACCGTCATCATCAGCTTGCCATATGCCAGATACTGCGATAGTTGCGTTTTTTAAAACAAGTTCTACAACTTTATTTACTGTTTTTATGTCTGGCAGTGCGCGTAAGACAGGGCCGCGACCGTATAATTCACCGCTTGCTACGGACCAGCGGAATATTATATAAGGGTTCGTTTCAAATTTACCTGTGGCAACGATATTATTTTCTATATTCCCACCGACATCCAGCCATGCGGTAAAATCAGTTCCTATTAAACTTTGTACTAATTTTATAGGTGTTTCTGGGTCTTGCTTTATCGTGTCGCGAAGATCGGCAGGGGGCGTCCATGTCGGGTATTTTTCCATTACTTCACGTGCTGGCATGGTGGCGGTATGGAAAACGGCGCCATTTAGAATTGCTATATCACGCATGGGGATCGCAGTAAAGGAAAAGGCAGATGCAGAACCAATTGGATTTTCTGCCATGAACAAACAAGCGGTACCAAGTACTATTAAATCCATATAACATTGATGAATTGTCGTATAAAAATTTGAATCATTTAAATTTGCGCGTAAAGCCATAGTTGCAATTTCTGCGTTTGGTGATTCGGGGCTTTCCGGTATTAGCGAAATCCATAAAGATTCTGGCGGCGTAAGTAAAGAATATATCGATGCTGCCAAGTTGTCTACTGCGTCAGCAGCAGTTGCGTCAAAAAGTGTTGCTGCATCGTCATCTGCGGTCGGAAAGGTATAGCGTAACGCACTTTCCCATCTATTTAGCCATGGACTACGTAAGTCAAGTGCTTGGCAATACATTTGTTGTAAATTATATTTCATATAGAGCTCCTTGGTTATATTTTGAAATCCGTATTTGCGGAGAAAGTTTTAATACCGCGTCCGATTGGTCGAATGGGTACAGGCGTTGAACTTATGGCACCGGCTGTAGCGTCCAGCCCATCATCGTGACCATTTCCCAGTGGTGACCAACCTAACATTTCCGCAATGAGCGGTGTTGATTGAACGCGTCGATGCACATGTAACCGTCCCGATGATAATATCGGTTCAATTGCATCTAGAATTCTGGTTTCTTTATTTTTATGGTTTGTAATTTTCTGAATGTTTATCGTTACGTTTTTTGTGTCGGCAACATTCTTCATTATTTCTGGTAATGCATTACCTATGCCGTTCGTTTCAATATATATTCTTCTTAAACCATGACGTATTATGAAGTCGAGAACCATTTCGCATTGTCGCGCAAGTGGGTGTAATTCATCATCAGGTACGACAAGATATAAAACGTCATGAATGAAAAATTGTCTATTTTTATCATCACGGTATATTAATACGCATACGCTGCCGTCGGATTTTTTTCGTCCAGTGGACGGATCCCAATAAATAGTCGCCCCTGTAATTAAAAAATCCCCTATTTTAGCTGTATGTGCGTCAAATTCTGTTTCGTATAGTTTCAGCGCGTCTGGGTCAAGGCGAGCTCTGTCAGGTGCAATAAATTCTAGCATCATCTGAGCTGAAAAATATCTAGCACCGACAGATTCGCGTAATTCGTCAATGCGCTGGATAGGGAATAACTCTGGCCAAGTGGGCGTACCTTCTTTGGAAATTATTGGTATCTTTAATTCGCGATAATCGCGTAAAAAAGGCGTTGAAAAAGCAAAATTTTTATATACTATATCTGACATGGACTTTACCCCAAAAACTTTACCAACGAACTTAGAAGCCGAACAGGCTGTCTTAGCGGCCGTTTTGATGAATAACCGTGCGTTGGAACGGGTTTCTGAATTCCTTCGCCCAGAACATTTTTCACATCCTGCGCATCAAGAAATTTATAAATTAGCAGAAAGGCAATTTGCGGCGGGTATCCCGTTTGATATCATTACCGCTAAAACGTACCTTGAACAACAGGGTGTATTAGAATCTGTCGGTGGCGTCGATTATTTAACTGAGTTGGCATCTGCCGGTGCAACAGTCGTTAACGTCGAGCAATATGGGCGCATAGTTTATGAAAATGCTATGCGGCGAGACTTAATAAATTTAGGTCAATCGATAACAGACGCAGCGTTTGTCGAGGACTTAGATAACCCTGTTTCTGCTCAGATTGAAACAGCGGAACAGAAACTGTTTGAAATGGCGTCGGCGGGGATCTCTGAAAGAGAAGTTGCTTCAATTGGTACCGCTTTACAGGACGCTTTAAAAGAAGCAGAAATTGCTTATAAGGCAGACGGTAAGTTATCTGGTTTGACCACAGGGTTAAACGCTTTGGATAAATCTATCAGCGGTCTTCATCACTCGGATTTAATAATTATTGCAGGTCGTCCTGCAATGGGTAAGACGACATTGGCAATGAATATCGCCTTTAATGCGGCGAACGCTATTCAATATGGGCGCGCAAATGAACGTTATAAAGGTGCGGTGGCATTTTTCAGTCTTGAAATGTCAAAGTCTCAACTCGCTGCGCGCGTATTGTCTTCGCAGTCAAAAATACCTGCATCTGCGATGCGAGAAGGGTCTTTGACGGACGAAGATTTCCTTAAAATGTCGCAATATGCCGATGCCATAAGCAAAGTTCCTTTATACATTGATGATACACCAGGTATGTCTGTCCCTATGATACGTACGCGGGCAAGGCGGTTGGCACGTAAATGTGGTGGAATTGCCTTAATTGTCATTGACTATTTGCAATTAATGACATCTCCTGGGGGCAAGAACAAAGATAATCGCGTACAAGAAATTTCCGAAATTACCCGTGGTTTGAAAATGCTGGCAAAGGAATTGGATGTTCCTGTTATCGCCTTGTCTCAGTTATCACGTAGTGTTGAATCGCGTGATGATAAACGGCCACAGTTATCAGATTTGCGTGAATCCGGTTCTATTGAACAAGATGCAGATATTGTTATGTTCACGTATCGTGAAGAATATTATCTGGATAATCGGGATCCGTCACAACGTATTTCTGGTAACGCCAACGAGAAGATAATAGAAAGTTATCAGCGTCGTTTAGAGCGGGCTCGTGGTAAAGCAGATGTAATAATCGGTAAGAACCGTCATGGTAGACCAGAGACGGTGCGTATGGCGTTCTTTGGTGACTATAGTTTGTTTGATAACCTAGACGAAATCAACGCGCGAGGTGAATCAGAATTTAATGACGGTGCAATTCCTGCAGCAATTAGTGACGACGGTAATTTTGAACCGGCACCGATAGATACAGATGCAATACCAGACGATATGCCGTTATAGACATTTTATGCTTGCGTAATTTCTAAAAATTGACTAAAATTTTGTCAAGAAAAATTAAGGAGATTTACGATGGCGCAAGAAGAAATAATTTTCCCAAATAATATTAGAAATATTCGTTTGGCCAACGGCATGAAGATGACCGAATTGGCGCGTCAGGCAAATTTATCTTTATCTGCTGTTTCTAAAATAGAGAAGGGGGTTCGCCGTCTTAATCAGAAACAGTTGTTAAACATATGCAATATTTTAGGTTGCAAACTTTCCGATATTTTCATTAAAGAGACAGACGAAGTTGCAAGTCAATGGCAGAACGAAATAAAGCGCCGTCTGCACGATAACGAAGACAGCGGTTTAAAAATCTTCGGTAGCGGTTTGCGTAAAATTCGTCAGCAGTCTGGTAAAACTATTGCGCAAGCAGCGAAGGATGCAGGTATGACTTTGTCTGTGTATCATAAGATAGAAGTCGGTCAACGTGAAATCTATCAAAGTGAAATAGAACCGCTTGCCGCATCGTTTGCATATACCGCAGAAACATTATTAGATAAAGTTGCAGATTTGTATAAATCTGGCGAGTTAAATAAACAGATAAATAAAGTAAAAGAGCGTGTAAAGTCAGTTCTTGTTCCGGGTAATCCTTTATCTGGTATTGATATGCATAGCAGTTTATATGGTGCTAAATTATATGACAGTGCTCGTAAAAAATTAGTACCAGTATTTGGAACGCCATCTGGTAAAGCGATTGCATTTAAAAAATCTGATAAGACAATGATAGTTTCACCGATGTCTTTAGAGGGGCATAAAGGTATATATGCAGTTGTACCTAATTCGAAACGTTTAGGTGGTTTTATCCCTGAAAAGTCTTATGTTTTTGCAGACGCAGAGACGCCGGCACAGGTTGGTGACTTGGCAGTGTGTATAGATTCTGATTTTGATACCATGGATTCTAATGAAACGGCAATGGCGCAAGTCGTTAGTGTTCGTCAAGATTCTAAGGGGAAGATATATGGTCAGGTTTCTTCACCCGAAGAAAAAATTATTGGGAAGACGTTGCATAAAGTGGTAATGATTATCATGGAATAACGTTCCCAAAGGGAGGGGGTAACATGAAAGCAAAAGCAAGTGTCATCGCACAAAAATTATTGAATCTGTACCGTCAAGAACACGTGATTTTTGGTGGTTGGTCTGCCGTAAATCAGGTTTTCGTTGATGAGGCTGATGCAGAAGTATTAAGGGCTTTACGTGATTTACCTACGGGTAAAATGCTAGTGAAGCATATTGAAAATTTGCGAAGCGGTAAAACCCCGATGGATTCTATAGAGCATGATTTACTTCCATATGGTGGTATGATGTCTGAAACTGTTGCAACAGTACCACTAACTTCTGAAGAATGGGCGGAATTAGAATCTGGGATAAATAGTTTCACAACAGATCAAGAAGGTTTAGATAAAATTCAGCAGTTGCGTGTTGTGAAAAAATTTGGTGACCAGTGGTTGGTGGCAATTCGTGCGGCATTATCAAAGCGTCCAGATCTATTGGAGAAATGGTCCGTTGTAAATAAGACTTATAGAGCTTATTATTTATGGAAAGTTGCCAGTGACATGTTAAATCAACCTCTTTCTGAACGGGCAAGGGCTCAGCTACAGGTAGATATGCCGGAATATGAAACTTATTTACCGATGTTTGGTAACGCCGGAACAGAATTGTTAGAAAAATTACGTTCTTTCATTACTACTATGAAACCTGTAGATGATACAGAAAATGACGGTCTGAATTTTTAATCCTCCTTTGTTCTATAAATCGTATCCATAGTATGTGGTGTACCTATATAAATCATTGTGCCGGTTGGAGATAGAATAAAGTCTAATTCTCGCAACCTTTCGCGCAAGTTTTCTCGTTTTTGAGCTGTGTTACTAGTATTAGGGACCTCTACATCATCACATATTATTAAGTCTGCACGTAAACCTGTTATATTACCGTGTATACCTTGACATATAACTGATGGTTCACGAATACCGACAGGGCGATTAACAGTTATTCGCCCTTGTGCCCATTCTTTTTTTATTGTCGGTACCAAATTTTTGCACATAGGATGATTTTCTAAGATATGCCTTACGTGAGACACCATACGAGAAGAAAGACCGCTTTCTGCAGACAAAATTAAAATTCTTGTTTCTGGGTGCAAGTATAATACACATGCCGCAAATATACCCACAACCGTAGATTTACCAGAATGTCTAAATGCCATTAATAGACCACGGTGTGGGGGTGTTAGCCAAACAGAAACGAGAAAATCCATTATTTGTTTATGATGAACGGGCGTAGAAAAACCTAGTACTTTGTTCCAAGCGTCTAAGAATTCATGAAAATTTTTGTTCATCGTGGTTTAATCAACGAGATCTTCGAATTTGTCTAATAATGACTGAAGCAAGTTCGGTTTACTTACGCGCAGCTTTTTTAATTTTTCGGTATTTGTAGCGCGTTTTTCATTATAGGGTTCCTCTGCTTCTGCTTTTAGCCGTTTTAATACGGCACCAGTTGTCATGCTATTGCCAGATACACCAGATGCGCCGTATTTTGCTCTTTGGGTTGCGAGCGTCTTTTTTACTAAGTTCGTTTTTTCTTTTTCGTCGTTGACCATATCTGCTAGTATTTTTTGACGTTCATTTTCTGCTTCTTTTTTTGCGTCACGATAATTTAAGATGGATGTGACATCAGATACAAGTTGTCCCATTTTTTATCCTTTTGTTGTTTATACAATGTAATATCCATAAATACTTACGGATAATATAGTTGTTGGTAGTTGTTCGTCGCTAGAAACGCTCCAAGGTGTTTCAATACAATTGCGTTGATATCCTAATAGATTTATACCTATATCACCGCTGTATGTAGATGTTTCGTCACCATATATCTCATTTGGTAAGGGGGCGCGTTTACCATTTATAAAAAGCGTTTTTGTGTTTAGCACTCTTGCCGAAATTTTTCGTAGTCGTAACATTTTCGCGTTGTGACCAGAAGAGCGCAACGGTAATGCCGAAGCTGTATAAGAAAAATTATAGTTGCTTGCGTCAGTTAAGGCGTTCGCAGAAAATTTTTCCAGATAAAAAAGGTTGCCTCGTTCAACTACTACATGGGTTTCACCGTTTATTGTGGCCACAGATTTAAATTTACCCTGTGTTTTATAGCTTGCCCACGCAGAAATTCCTAGTGCTGAATTTTGATTTAGTACGGCCATATTTCCATCGTTCATTACTACGAATAATTGACGTTTATCTTCGTTATAAGATAAGTCTATAGGGGATTGCATTAGATGTTTTGCTTGGGTACAAAGATCTTTTGCGTTATAATTTTCACCAAGTGCGTCTAAAGAGAGCTCTCTGATATCTTTTTTTGTGCTTGATATGAAAACTGTAGAGCCTTCAATTTTTTGTGGTGGTAAATACCTTGTTGCAATGCTGCCTACAGAGGTGTGCTGTTTTACGTCGACGGCAGCAGGGGTTAAAGGTTTATTAGAAATGGCCCATTCACCAGAATTCGTAAGAATTTGTAAATTATCGCTGCTTACGACCGTACATATCTGTTGGCGTTGTTCGGATAATAAAGTAAGAAAGATGGCTTCGTCATCAAGACCTGTTCCAACGTTAAAGTTGTTATGTCTTCCGACTTGAGACATCCATACGCCGCTTGGCCACGAGCGAGAACCACCAAAGACCAATCTATCTTGATGAAAAGTTATGCTGCACGGCCAACCGCGTCGTTTGCTAAAAGCGGCTTCGTACCAATCTGTTACGGCACTGCCAGGAAGGTTATATTGACCGTTTGTATATGCCTGCACTTCTGTTGGACTTACATAATTAGTTATGTGCCATTGTTTGTTTAGCAGTAATAATTGTCCTCCGACGTTATTTTCTGTCCAGAAATTTTTATTAGTCGTTAATGTTGCATAATTATTTCCAGCTATATTGGTTGTGACGTAAATTTTTATATCAGTTGCGTCATCAAATTTCATGAATGGTATGTTTAAAGACATATCAGAATTGTTACGTGAAAATTCGAATTCTGTAAGGACGAACCTTCCGTCTTCTTGTTTTAATACATATGGCTGATAATCAGGATGTACAAAGATCATGCTATCAAGGCGTTGTGCATATTGCAATTTTTGTATATCGCTAAATTGCCATGGGGCAAGTATATCTCGGGTTCGCGTGCTGCCGACATACATCATAAGGTGGCCGTCAGTTAATACTAATATATAATTTTCTGTTTCACTTACGGAAAATGGTATTATTCTTGCATTACCGCTTAAGCTGGTGACTGTTTCTAGACCATTTCTACGCGTTAACCCACCGCCAGCGATTACATCCATATTTTCTAATTTTGATAAGCCGTTTAAATTATCGCGTGCAAAGAATTCTGGTGCGACTTCACCGTCCGCAAAAGAATTTTGTGTTTTTATGAATTCTGCCATTAGTAGTCTCCAAAATTAAAAACGTGCATTAACGAGAGAAAAGTTTTCTATATTATTTTGTTTAGTTGTTATGGTGCTATCTATAAATTTTGCTGATTGCAGTTCTGTTTCGTATAAAGCGGCCAGCATTCTAAAAACATTTTGGTCACCTATCAGGGGTACACAAAATTCCATTGCTAACTTCGTCGTTGCTAGTGATACGAAATAGCTTGGGAATAGGCTGGGTTCAACTCGAATAATTGAAGTTATTTTTATCGTTTTTGACGGTGAAATTATTTTGTTACCTATAATTTCGCCGCTGCATTTTAGTATACGTAAGCATTCTGCAGGAATTATAAACTCTCCATTTTTGTTGGGTGTAAGTTCAAACTGTTTACATGCAAAATGCCATGGGTGCATTGCTAATAACATATCTATTACAGAATCAAAAAGAGTTCGAGATAGTTGTGCCGCAGGAGAATCTTCCATCAAGGATTGAATTGGTTTTTCTCCAAGTTTTAGTAGAGCCATCGTGCATAGGTCTATTTTTGTATGCATAAAATTCACCTTTAAAATTTGTATATAAATTTGGGGCAAGAATTTCTTGCCCCTTTACTAGTTGTTTATGCCAAACTTGCGACGGTAATATTTTCAGCGACCGTAATTTTTTTAATTGATGTGTTATCAGATGCGTTGATTATTACAACGTCCCCTGTATTCATCAATGTTTTTACGCTGTTAAAGTAACCAGACGCAGTGATAGTAGCCATTGTTTCATTTGCAGCATAGTGCCACAATGTGAATCCGTTTGCGTATGCGATTACGGATAAGTTTTTATTTTGAAACGCCATTGCTTTGTTCCTTTAAATTAGTTTTGTGTTAAATAATTACTTAGGCTTTTTATTATTCTTTACATTTGATGCTAACGATACCTTCGTCGTCAATCAAAACTGCGCCTTGAGACATGCTGTTGCTGATGAAATGAGCAGCACGTTCTCCATGCCAAGATATATCTGTTTTGACTTCTTGACCGCAAGCATGACCTATGCTTGTTGCATGGTATAAAAAGCAATCACGATTTGTACCGCTTAACGGCAAGTCGTTATAAAGAACCCAAGTTATACCTAACCATTTCTTTGATGAACCGCCAGCAATCAATGGTAAATTATCACCTACATAATCTGCGGAAACAAATTCGTCCATAGACAATAATTCGTTCCATTGATGTACGCCAACTACTGCAAATCTACGTCCATCGTCTGGTACATCGTTTTCGTTTAATTCTTCTAATGCAGACAGTATTAAAGTTTTTGTAAGCCCTGTTGAATAATCTCCAACTGACTTGGTCGCCCCTTTCATTGCAGATACTATCAATTCATCTGTTTTTCGACCTAATGCATATGCACCAGCCGATGCAACTACGCGGCGTTCATCAACATTAGTTTTTAATTCATCCAATGCGTCAACCCAGTCACCAGCATAATAATCTTGCAGTACGCATTCTACAGGTTCGTGGTTTAAGTTCATTACAGGAACTATACCATGACGTGATTTTGTGCTGGCGGTACCACGCCCAACTTTTTGAAATGTTGTGGACGCTCCTACTACACCGGATTTGCTACGCACTGTAGAGCGTAATTTTGTGCCCATTTGTTGGTATGCCAAATGAACATCGGCTTCGAATTGTTTTACGAAGACCTGATCAATTGAAACAGACATTATTAAATTTCCTTTTTTTAAATAAAAAAAAGACGCAATAAATATTACGTCGATTAGGTTTTGTAATAATGGTTATGCGTTAAGTGCGCCATATTTCAAAACGTTTAACGGGTCTTGATAAAATCAAGATTATCCAAAATGCTCAGTTAGACGTGCGCATAATCTAACTGAGCATTTCAAAAAAAAGACCGAGAAGTTCGGTCATGAAAACAAAATCCCCGAATCCGGGGATTTTATTATTTTTTCTTAGCGCATGCTTTTTTAGCAACAGTTTTTTTCGCCGCTACCTTTTTAGCAGGAGCTTTTTTAGCAACTGGTTTTTTTACTGCTACTTTTTTAGCAACAGTTTTTTTCGCCGCTACTTTTTTAGCAGGAGCTT
>CALXNF010000068.1 GCA_944389685.1 uncultured Alphaproteobacteria bacterium
ACATCATATTATTTTTTCTTAATTTTATATGTTTTTTTTATAAAATATCAGAAATCATGACAAAATAAAAGGAAAATAAATTGTCAAATCATTATTCATCTAAAAAAAGAATTCTGGTAACGGAAAAGAAAAATTCAGTTAACAGTTCTCGTCGTAGTGCTGTAAAAACAGCAACGAAAAAAGTATTAGTCGCAGTTGAATCTGGTGATAAGGTTGCAGCAGCAAACGCTGCACGTGCGGCAGAAAGCAAAATTATGAAATCTGCCGGCAAAGTTATGCCTAAAAAACGTGCTGCACGTAAGATTTCTCGTTTAACTAAAAAAGTTGCCAAAATGGCATAATATAAGTTACAGAATTCTAAATAAAAATTACCCCGATTGGGGTAATTTTTATTTTATAGAAAAACACCACCTTTTCCAGGTGGTATTATTTTTTAATTCAACGGAGCACCCCAATGTTGTTGTATCGTTCGCTCAGAATCCATAGGACTTACCAAAACTTGCGGTGTCAAAATTACTACCAATACGTCACGCGTTGCAGATGTTTCCCTAGATCCGGACAAAGCCATAAAGTCAGGATCTCCTAATCCGTAACGAGTATCATTATTAGTCTGCTTTTCAAACCCAGATACCACCAACATCTGACCAGATTCCATAATAACTTCTTGCATGAAGCTACGTTCTTCTACTTCTGGTAACTGCAGGGTGACTTCACCAATAGTCTGAGTAGACATTTTTAACAATTCACGAATAGACATTCTGAACAACAATAAAATCTTACCGTTTTCCAAAACGTTTGGTAACAATTGCATTGAAAAACCTGTCTCTAAATCGTCCTGATCTACAGTACTAGATTCAACAGTTGTAAAATTACGTGATTCAAAACGTTTTATATATCCTGTTGTCTTCGTATTATTTACAGGTGCAACGCGATTACTGCGCGTTGTAACACCGACATTAGTTACCAAAGAAACCTTTCCTTGTTTTGCCAACGCCTGAATCAAAGCGTCCGTTCCAGCCAAACCGGAAAGAGAACCGTTTGCAATCTGATCTTGAGTATAAGCACCTGCGACTTCTTCTGTTCCTTCCAGATGTGTTGCACCAGTCATAGCAGAAACAGTATTAGATAAAACAGCAATATTCATAGAACTTGCTTCTGTGCTTGTCAAATTGTTCTTTGGATTTGCAACAATGTTTAAACCAGACGCAGAATTTATCGCCGCCGCAAGATTCAAACCAAACGCAGAATCATTCGATATCGACACTTGTAAAACTTTTACGTCAATTGTTACCAACTGAGATAAACGCTTATTCTGTCTTTCTATATAATCAGAAACTCTTGCCAAAGTTGAAGGTGGCGCTGTAACAGTTATAGTTCCTAAGCTACGCGAAACTGTAAACGAAGCATTATCTACCTCACTAATAATAGTTTCTATAGCGTTTTCAATTTCATCCCATTCTTTCAGCGTAGATTCTAACGACACAGTATTACCACCATCTGTCTCAACGGCAGTTTGATAAGACACATCTGTACCTAACGCATATAAAGTAAACGTTTTCGTTTCCGTTTCATAAAAAACTATAGACGACTTATTATAATACCACAACAAATCTAAATCTGTTGCAACCTGAGACAACAAACCAGACAGACTTCCTGTATAAGCAATATTAATTGTTTTCTTTAATTTTTCTGAATTAATTTGACTATCAATTTTTACAGGTATACCCGTTATTGAAGTAATATTGTTTGCCAACATATTTAAAGTAACAGGTTCGTTTAATAAAATCGTAACGCCAGTACTTGTTTCAAACTGTGAAGGTAAATTATTACGATGTTCTAGTAACGTTGAAGACGCACCCAACCAAACGCCTTCCGACATAGAAACAGTATCACCACTGGCCACTTTTGCCGGTGGATTTTTAGACATTTCAAAAGCATCATATGCATTTATAAAATCTTGATCCACTGATGCCGCAACTTTAGCCGATTCTTTAGTAGCACAACCAGCAACCACCCCCCCGCAAATAATGCACATTATAAAAAATTTTATTGGGTTAGTCATTTTTTTATTCTCCTACGGCAACAAATCAAACGACGATTATTCTTCTGATGTAGAAACTACCAAAACGCGGTTTCCTTTATAAAATTTTGCATATGGAATTGGTGTCGCTCGCGCAAAATTACGGACCAGCGCAGACGCCACATCAACAAAACGACCTTTAAACACGGCACTTGCTTCAATCGGATACTCGCGCGAGGTCGCCCATACCAAATCCCAACCTTCCTTATTACACCAATCTTGCAAAACTTCACGCAAAGTTTGCCCGTTGGCAACAACCCACGAACGAACCTGATCTGTCATCGTAACTGGTGCTTCTGCATCTGCAGATACGTCTACAGCAATCTCTGCTTCTAGAGATTCGGTTTCCTCATTAGCAGCAGCAATTTCTGCTTCCCCCATACCATACTTTGCCATAAAAGCGGTATACCCGTCACTATACTGGTTACAATCTTGACGACTGCTACGAGACACAGCAAGAACAGAACCGCCATCATCTTCTAGCATTTCCCGTGTCAACAACGGCATTTCAGCCCCACTATTGCAAGGGTCATCAAATCCAGCTGGCACCTGCATACCATGAAGCATATTTGCGCCACCCGACCAACCGTTAAAATCCCCGTCAGTATTTTTTCCGAGATTAAAATTATTTTCTACGACTAAATCCGCACCTATTTTTGAAACGATTTTTATATTATCATCTGCCTTACCCGTACAAGCACTATCCTCGCAAGAAACGGTAACGTCCGCATCAGAACCGGCAATCGGCCAAACAGGTATTTCTTGATGACCGACACTTTCGTCATATTGAACGCTTTGAGTTTCTACAACGACAGGTTCTTGAGAATAATAAACCTCTGAAGTTACTATCTGGGGTAAGTTTTCTGCGGCAAAGCAATACCCCGCAGCTGTAGCAAACATTGCAACTATTAAAAATTTACGGAACATGAAATCTTCCTTTCCTGAATATTTTATTACTTTTATTATATATCATTATAACAATTTGACCGAATCTGTGCAAGACCAAAACGCAATTAAAAAGCCTGTAAATTTAACTATCCTAAAGATAAAATCGCACGAATCGATAAAAGATGTTATACTAAACCCAATGACTATATTTTTTGGGGGTAATAAATGCATAATTCATTAATTATAATTGGTTTTTGCGTTGTTCTTTTTATTGAATTTATTATTTTGTATTTTATATATTCTATGCACGGCCGGATTCGAGAAATAACAAAAACATTAACACACCAATATAATGTCATCGTAAAGATTCAATCTATTTTAAAAAATAAATCTGCAACGAACGCCGTGGCCGAAAACGCAGAAATGATTTATCAAGACTTATTGCAAAACCTAATTCCAATAATGGCAGCCATAGACGTAATGCCAAGAAACACTAACGAACATCCTCTATGGCGGGCCTTAGGTGGAATATTAGATGAATATGCCAAGAACCCGTTTGCATTAGAAAAATTACGTCGGTGTATTAAACTAGATGTAGAGGTGGCTCGTAGTGTAGATAATTATATGAATCGCGCAGACAGCTTTTTAAATCATTTAACAACAACAGACCCTGATGGTATATTAGCCGCAACATTTACAGACGGCTTATTGGGGCAATCATTGACGTTTTTCGCACAAGCAAAACAATTAGCAAGCCAAACGAATGAATAAGAATGCAAAAAAAGTTATCCGCAGATCTTATACGAGAAATATCATCTAATCGAGAAGAACCAGAATGGCTTTTAAATTGGCGATTAAAAGCTTTTACTGCATGGAAAAAAATGAAAGAACCCCATTGGGCAGAAATAGAATATTTACCAATAGATTATAATAGTTTAAACTATTATAACGAAATCAAACCTATAGATAATTCTGATTTACGTGAAACATATAAAAAGATGGGATTGCCAGAAAGTGAACAGAATGCCTTGCTTGGCATGGCCACGGACACAGTAATTGATAGCAAATCCGTTCACACTTCATATACAGAAGAACTTGATAAGCTTGGAATAATATTTTTACCTTTTTCAGAAGCAGTAAAAAGACATCCGGATTTAATAAAAAAATATTTAGGTACCGTTGTCTCATCAACAGATAATTTTTTTGCGGCGTTAAACGCAGCTGTATTTTCAGACGGAACGTTTGTTTATATTCCGAAAAATGTCACTTGCCCCATAGATTTAGCAAGTTATTTTCGAATAGAAACAGCAAAAATAGGACAGTTTGAAAGGACTTTAATTATCGCTGATGAAGGCGCTCAATTAAGTTATATGGAGGGTTGCAGTGCTCCACGCCGTCCAAACCACCAATTACATAGTGGGGTTGTAGAAATAATAGTTAAAGATAACGCAAAGGTAAAATACGCAACCGTCCAAAACTGGTATTCAGGCGAATTCGATGCAAACACAAATAAAAATGAAGGTGGTATATTAAACTTTGTAACAAAACGTGGAAGATGCGATAACAATGCAAGACTTGATTGGACGCAAGTAGAAATAGGTTCCGCTATGACATGGAAATACCCGTCTACCATTTTGGCCGGAAATCATGCACATAGCGACTTTTATTCTTTATCAATTACCCGCGGGGGTCAACAGGCAGACACAGGAACAAAAATGCTGCACATAGGAAATGATACAGTGTCAAATATAGTTTCATATGGCGTAGCACTAGATAAATCACGCCAAACGTTTCGTAGTTTAGTAAGTTTTAGTGGGAAAGGATGTAAAAACGCATCAAAGTGCGACACAAGACTCATAGGTAACGATGCTATTGCAAACACTTTGCCAACAATAATTCATGGAAACTGTGAAAATTTGCAAAGTCATGAGGCTTCTACTGGTGCCATTGATAAAAACCAACTACAATTTTTAATGCAAGCCGGAATAGATGAAGACGCGGCCACCGCTTTAATAATTGGCGCCACAGCAGCACCAGTAATATCTAGATTACCTATGGAATTTTTAGTAGAATCAAAGCAATTAATACAAATGGCTTTAGAGCGCAAATAAAAGGTAAAAAAACAAATGCTGACCATAAAAAATTTATCGGTATCATTAGAAGGGAAAAAATTACTTAGTGACATAAACATAAATGTTAAAGAAGGTGCTCGTCATCTTCTGTCTGGTCATAATGGTTCTGGTAAATCGACACTCGTAAGCACAATTGTCGGCAATCCTGATTATAAAATTGATTCTGGCTCCATAATATTTAACGGCAAAGATATAACAAACGAAAATTCTACCACACGAGCATTGATGGGAATTTTTATCGGGGCTCAGAATGTTCCTGAAATCCCTGGATTAACTGTATTAAGTTTCTTAAAACACTCTATTTCTGCACATAAACATTTTGAAACGGGCAAAGAATTATCTATGGGGGAACTCTTACAAAATTTAGAAGCAGCCAGAGAAAAACTAAACATTCCCAAAGACTGGTTAAATCGTAGTGTAAACGTTGGTTTTTCTGGTGGGGAAAAGAAGCGTTTAATGTTATTACAATTACTAATGACCCAACCTAAACTTGCGATATTAGATGAACCGGATTCTGGTGCCGATGCAACTGTACAAAAACAAATTGTAGACGTAATAAATGAATTAAAGACCACAACCTTTTTATTTATCAGTCACCAACAAACGTTCACAAATTTGGTACAACCAACAGATATAACAATTTTGTCTGAAGGTAAAGTTATGATAAAATAATTAAAAAAGGAAAAAAAATGCGCAATCCCAAATCTTTATTATCTTGGTTATTATTAGAACCATTAAAATTTGCAATAATATCTCTTATATTTATATTTTTATTTATTTTCTTTATGAATTTAATATATTCTGATGCCAATAACTTAACAATGATTTTATTAACATTAATTGCTTCAATATGCTCGGCAGCAATCGTTTTTCATAAATTACCAAACAAGAACATGACTCAACACGGTTTTGTTGCACTAAATAATGCACAAGCAATTATTATGTCAACCTTGTTTATGGTAGCGGTGTTACTAATAAATAAATATCAAACCATAATAGTTCAAAAACTTTGGTTACTTAATATAAAGTTTAACCCAATTGTCATAATATTAACTATCCTAGCAGGACTTTTCCTTTTATATTTAATCGGTATTTTTGTTATAAACGTATATGCAAAATACATACGTTGTCGAGAAATGAAAATTGCACCATGGCAAATAATATTATCTATGCCATTTGGGTTCTCGTTATTATGGATTCCTGGATATTTATTAAAAGAAGAGAACAAAAGCATATCAGCCGTTTCTATACATACAAAATGGT
This sequence comes from uncultured Alphaproteobacteria bacterium, assembly GCA_944389685.1. Lineage (GTDB taxonomy): Bacteria > Pseudomonadota > Alphaproteobacteria > Rs-D84 > Rs-D84 > Enterousia. Next base: position 6,364 of record CALXNF010000068.1, read on the forward strand.
ATTCAAATTTTACTAAAAAATTAATAAATAAACCCTTTTACATAACTCTGACGTTTATTCTTATTACCATATATTCTGGTTTCTTTTACGGGTTTAACATGGTATTTTTAACTTTGTTATCTACCACTTTATTCTTAATATGGTTTCGCATAACGGGATTATCAAAATTCCGTTTACAACAAAGAAAACTATATTCATATATCGCAATCGTATTAAACGTCATAATATTTGTTAGTCTAATTACATTATTTTCACAATCTATACCACGAAATGAAACAATAAATATAAGAGATATAGAAATTGTACAAGAGTCAAATTAAAACGCGCTATATGCACGAAAACAAGGCATAGGAGTTTTTTATGAATGGAATAATTTTATTTCTGGCACTAATTTTAGTTCTATGGTTAGGCAGATCTATTTTAATACCATTACTAGTTGCAACATTCTTATGGTATTTAATAAACGCAACCGCAACTTATGTCAGGAAACTATTTCCATTTGATTCTGATGACAGCAGAAAGCAAAAAGCCAAAACAGCACGTATATTTGATTGGCTATCAAATATCCTTTCTGTATTAGTAATGTGCGGTTTAATTTACTTCTTTATCACGCAAATTCAACCGATGTTCCGTGAATTATTTGCTGCATTACCAGAATTGCAACACAAATTCGTACAATTTAGTCACTATCTATCCCAATCTTTGGGTTTAAAATTCGATGTAAGCATGGTTCCAAACATTACAAACATTGCTGCAAACATAGGTGCTTCTATTGCAAGCATAGTAACATCAACAGGTATGATTTTAGTTTATATGATATTTATGTTCATAGAACAAAGTACTTTTAACAAAAAATTTGCCGCCCTATTTCCAAATAAAAATAAATACAAAAAAGTTAGGTACATTATAGACAGCATCGATGACAATATGAAAAAGTATTTATTTATGAAGACACTATTATCTGGAATTACTGGTGTATTATCGTATTTCTGGTTGCATTATATTGGTGTAGAATTTGCCGGCATCTGGGCATTCATAGTATTTATTACAAGTTATATACCTACAATTGGTGCAATTGTTGCATGTACATTACCTATACTATATTCGCTAATAACTACCCCAACACTACAACAACCGATATTAACAGCTATAGGTTTAATTACGCTACAGGTTGTTTTTGGCAATATCTTAGAACCAAAATTTACGGGGAAAACCTTAAATTTATCAACGCTAGCAATATTGATAAATTTGGTATTTTGGGGCGTTATATGGGGCATAGCAGGTATGTTCTTTAGTGTACCTTTATTGGTGGCAATATTCATCATTACTGCCCAATTTGATTCAACACGTTGGATTGCCGTACTGCTATCAGCAGACGGTAAAATTCCAGATAAAAATGAAGACGATTAGAAACAGTGCTATATGCACTGTTTCTGCAATTTTTTATTACTTTAACCGTTTAATAATTGCGATTGCATTTTCTAATATTACACGCGCTGATTCAGAATCTAAACATTGTTTAATATCTTTAACGCGTACTTTACCCATATCTTCCTGAGCATTCACACTAGAAAAACTTTCATCTATAAAAACAATCGGTAAATCAATATTACGGGCCAAATCTTCTGCAAAGATTTTTACCTGTTTAGTCGTATCCGACTCTGCCCCGTCAGAATAAAGGGGCAACCCTATAACAATACCGCAAACCTTTTCCACTTTGGCAATATCAACAATTTGGCTTACAACAGACGCTTCGGAAGAATTTACTATTACAACAGGCCGAACAAATACAAAATCCCTATTTTCATCCGATACTGCGATTCCTGTACGACGAGCCCCCCAATCAACCGCCAACAAGCGACCATTTCGCGGAAAATCGTTGAAATCTGGCAAAATCATTGTATAATTTCCTTTAAAGTTTTTGTTATATAACAGAATAGGATTCAAAATGGCATTTAGCAAGCAACAATTAAAAAAATTTGCTGATTTAATAAAAATTGATATTCCAGACGAAAAGTTGGAAAAGATGAATATAGATTCTGTAATTGAATGGCTAGATAAATTACAGAAAATAGACACAAATGGAATTGAACCTATGTTAAATCCAGCGGAGCATAAACTACCGCAAAGCCCTGATGTTGTAACAGATGGTAACATAAGAGATGCGGTCTTAGCGAATACCCCAGATACAGCGGGGGTTTCACGCGGTTATTTTGCGGTACCAAAAGTTATGGATGAATAAAATTAATCAAAAATTTGGATATTTAAGATGATAGACCTAACAATTACAGAAGCATTAGAAAAGTTAAAATCTGGTGAAATCAGTTCCACGGAACTGACCAAGGCGTATTTGGATCGAATTGAAAAATATGGCACAGAATTAAATTGCTATATTACAACGACGCCAGAACGTGCGCTATCCGACGCTGCAGCATCAGATGCACGTTATGCAGCAGGGAATCCACTACCCCTAGACGGGCTTCCGATTGGCATGAAGGACTTGTTCGCCACGAAAGGGATTCGGACAACCGCTGCATCACATATGTTAGAAAATTTTGTTCCTGAATATGAATCTACTGTATCTCAAAAATTCATAGATTCAGGAACTGTATTATTAGGAAAAACTAACTTAGATGAATTTGCAATGGGTACATTCAGCAAGACCAGTTATTTTGGGGCCCCAATTAATCCATGGCAGCTGGAACGTAGATTGACAGCTGGCGGTTCCTCTGGCGGCGCAACAAGTGCAATTGCGTCCGGTTTAGCAATTGGTGGAACAGGAACAGACACAGGTGGTTCGATTCGTTTTCCGTCAGCTATAACGGGGCTTGTCGGGATGAAACCAACTTACGGTCTATGCAGTCGTTGGGGATGTGTTGCGTTTGCTTCCAGCTTAGATACACCGGGTCCGATTGCACGTACAGTAGATGATGCGGCTTTATTATTGTCTGCTATGGCAGGTTATGATCCAAAAGATTCAACCAGCGCAAAAGCCGGATTTCATGCACATACACCGCTTGAACCTATTTTAGGGAACGGGAAAAAATTACGTATCGGTGTAATAAAAGAATTTGCAAATGTTGAAATTTCGGCAGATATGAAAAAGCTACTTGAAAACCGTATTACAGATTTAAAATCGATTGGTGCAGAAATAGTTGAAGTATCGATTCCAAACATTCTAGATGCGTTGGCAGCATATTATATTATCGCCCCTGCGGAGGCCTCATCTAACCTAGCCCGTTATGATGGTATGCGCTATGGTTTACGCGTAGAAGGAGAAAATATATACGACACCTTTAAAAAGACTCGTGCGGCAGGGTTTGGCGAAGAAGTACAGCGCCGTATGATAATTGGAACAGCCGTATTATCAAGTGAATCATATGAAGTATATTTTATGCAAGCGGCACGCGTTCGCCGGATGATTGCAGACAGCTTCAATGCGGCATTTGAACAATGTGATTTGATTATATGTCCATCAAGTGCGGGAACGGCAATGCCATTAGATTCTGATTTAACGCCATTAGAATATTACGCATTGGACTTGTTCACAGTCGCAATGAATTTAGCGGGTATACCTGCATGTAGTGTTCCTGCAGGTTTGGCAGAGAACGGCTTACCATTAGGCATACAAGTTGTTGGTAAACGCTTTGACGATATGCACGTATTGCAGCTGGCAAAGCATATAGAACAGTTTGCAGGTATAGATAATCGTCCGACAAAAATAATGGGGAAATAAAAAATGGTGGCTAGAAGTGGAATCGAACCACTGACACAGGGATTTTCAGTCCCTTGCTCTACCAACTGAGCTATCTAGCCAACGTGAGACGAATAATAAAGTACTAAATAAA
>CALXNF010000069.1 GCA_944389685.1 uncultured Alphaproteobacteria bacterium
CACACAAAGATTTAACACCTTTATTCCAATTGATAGTTGACCACGTACCTGCCCCAGATTGTAATGGTACCCGTTGTCAAATTGATGCGCCTTTTTCTATGTTGGCAACAACATTGGAAGCAGATCCGTACGTCGGCAGAATTCTGACCGGTAAAATTGAATCCGGTACAGTTCGCGTCGGTCAAACAGTCAAAGCAATAAATATGAAAGGCGAATTCATAGAAAACGCAAAAATCACCAAAATCATAGAACATCGCGGAATTGAAAAGGTTTCATTAGAGTCTGCATCAGCTGGTGACATTGTCGTCGTAGCAGGTTTTTCAAAAGCAACCGTGGCAGATACACTTTGCGCACCAGAAGTGACAGAACCGATTCCTGCAATGCCGATTGATCCGCCTACCCTTACGATGACGTTCTTTGTAAACACATCTCCATTGGCTGGTAAATCTGGGAAAAAACTAACATCACGTATGATTGGCGAACGTCTATTTAAGGAAGCCGAGACAAACATTGCCCTACGCGTTACCCAAAGTGCGAACAACGAATCGTTTGAAGTATCTGGTCGTGGTGAATTGCAGCTTGGTATTTTAATTGAAACAATGCGTCGCGAAGGCTTTGAACTAAGTGTATCTCGTCCACGCGTTGTCATACAAGATGGTCCTAACGGCGAGAAGTTAGAACCTATTGAAGAAGTTGTTATTGACGTAGATGACGAATTTAGCGGCGTTGTCATTGAAAAAATGACGAAACGCAAAGCAACTATCACGGAAATGAAATCATCTGGTAACGGAAAAACTAGAATTGTATTTTCTGCCCCATCTCGTGGTTTGATTGGGTATTTGTCAGAATTCCGTACAGATACACGTGGTACAGGCGTTATGAACCGCGTCTTTTCTGGATATGAACAGTATCGTGGTCCTATTATGCAATATCGTCCAGGGGTATTGGTTTCAATGGAAAATGGTGTTACGTCTACATATGCGTTACATAACTTAGAACCACGTGGTGTTTTATTCGTCGGTCCACAGACAGAAGTATATTCAGGTATGATTATCGGGGAACACAGTAAAGAAAACGATTTAGAGGTCAACCCTGTAAAAGGTAAAGAACTGACGAACGTTCGTTCTGTGACTGCAGATGAAAAATTATTCTTAGCCCCCCCACGTAAAATATCTTTGGAAGAGGCATTATCTTACATCCAAGACGATGAATTAGTTGAAGTGACACCTGCAACGATTCGTCTGCGTAAGAAAGAATTGGACAGCAACATCAGAAAGAAGACACGAAAAAACGTTGAAATATAAAAGACTTTTCTTAATTGCTGGTTATAACGCGAATTCTAAAATCGACGCGTCACTAGTTTATATGTTAAAAGAATTAAATAAATCTGGTGACGTGATTTTATTTATGGATAATGATATTTCTAAACCAGAATTAGAAAAAGTTTTACCTTATGTATTACACGCAGATGCTATAAGACATAAAGAATATGATTTTGGTTCTTATAAACGGGCATACGAATACGCCAAAAGGAAAAATATCTTATCCAAATACGATTTTATTTACTTGGTAAACGATTCGGTCTATGGACCATTACTACCAATTGAGTCATTATTAGAAAGAATGGAAATATTAGGTACGGATGCGTTTGGGTTGGTATGCAATCCCCATAAAAAACATCCTCATATTCAATCTTGGTTTATTGGTTTACGTCCTTCTATCTTTAATACCGAATGGTTTAATCATTTCATAGAATCAATACGCCCACAATCCAGCAAAGGTGCAGTCACACAGCTATACGAGCAAGGCTTTTCTAAACTAGTAACGGAACATGGGGGAACCTGGAAATGTGTATATAATGTTTCAGGACGTGGAATATACAACAAAATAAAAAAATTAAATAGGAAAGGAATGCCGTTTATAAAAAAAGCCGCTTTTAATCGCCATAACGGAGCTCTTGGAAAACAAATTTCCTATATACTAAATCATGCTGCCCCCGATGCAAAAGCAGCAATTTTAAGTGGTGCAAAAGATACTTTCGGTGAAGAATATATAAACTGGCTTTTAACAAAAAATCCTATTAAAATAATTTTTAGAAATATAAAATATTTCACAAAGAAAATATTTACCGAGGGCTTATGAAAACCGCACATAAAAAAGATACAAAAAAAATTGCGGCCATAACGATGGCTCGTAATGATGACTTCTTTCTGCAACGTTGGATAAAATACTACGGTAAAGAAATAGGTACAGAAAATCTCTATATATACCTAGATGGCAAAGATCAAAATATTCCGGAAAATTCAGACAAAGCCCACATCACAAAATTTCCGCACACAGATATGTCACGTGCAGCCGGTGATAAATACCGCATAGGCAAACTATCTGCGTTGGCGCAAGAATTATTAAAAACATATGACATCGTTATTGGTTGTGATTGTGACGAATTTTTAATAGTTGACCCGAAAACCAATAAATCACTTGCAGAATATTTATCTGATTTACAAATAAAAACAACTGTATCAGGTCTGGGCTTAGATGTCGGACAAAACCTGAATAAAGAAAAAATCTTAAACAAACAGGAACCATTATTAGCACAACGTGAATACGCCCTGCTGTCCACAAGATACACGAAACCAGTTGTAATAAACAAACCTGTAAATTGGGGCAGCGGCTTTCACAGCATACATAAACATAATTTCCACATAGATAAGAATTTATATTTACTACACTTTGGTGCTGTTGATATGCAAATGCTTTTAGACAAGGCATCTGCCCGTGGTGCAGATTGGGTAAATCACCTGCGTCGTCGTGGAAATGGAACTATAAATGCCACAAGTACTTTGCCTGCTCACAGTGAAAAATGGTTAAAAATTGCACGCATCATACAAACGTATGCCAGACCTATATACGCGTTAGACAAACCAGGAATGTTCGGATTAAAGCGCGTAATAAAAATACCAAAACGCTTTAAAAAATCAGGCGTATAATTTTATTAATTTTATAATTTCTTTAGAAAAAATATTTGAATCAAATCGCGCAAGGTTTTCTTGTGCAATTTTTTTCATTTCTTTAACTCGTTTTTTATCGTTTAATGCGATACTCATACATTCTGCCAATTGCGCAGCATTTCCTGGTGCAAATAATAACCCACCTGCCCCGTCACATAAAATCTCACGAGGGCCATTTCTACAATCTGAAGCAATATTCAATGTATTTACTGCAGCGGCTTCAATTAATACGGTTGGCAACCCCTCACTTTTACTAGACAAAATATTTGCAACGGCACCACGCATATAACCAAAAGGATTTGGTAAAGCCCCTGTAAACACAATCTGCTTTGAAACCGGCAAAGCCATGGCTTGTTCTTCATAGCGCGTTTTATAACTACCGTTGCCTATGATATATAAATTTACATCTGAACGTTTTGATTTATTACAAAAGATATCAAAAGCTTTTAATAAAGTTGGTATATCTTTATCCGCATATAAGCGAGACACACAACAAAAATATTTTCCTGACGGTGTTTTTTCTTCCTTAGACTTTTGAACGGCGCTATTTATATCTATCGGATTATAAATACGCATAATTTTATCTGAATATTCTGGATAAAGTCTTCTAAATTCAGAAACAAAGCCATCTGTAAGCGCGACCAACAAATCATAATTTTTCATATACTTTACATAATTACCAATTACAAAAGCATCTATAGAATAATGCCACCATGTCAATTTAGGTTTTGAAATCTTTTTTAATTCTGAGTAAAAAGAAAAATTAAAAAAATCCACAAAAACATCTATATCTTTAATACTACGAAATCCTATAAAAGTTCTTTTAAACCATCTATATAAATCTCGACACAGATGCTGAAAAATACGCGTTAAAAAGAAATGCGATAAATTAGTCCCCAACCAACGAGACGGATACAGAGTGTAAACCTTTACTTGTGGATGTTCCGCAAACCAATCAAGATATACCTGTTCTTTAATTTTTACATAGGCTATTACAAATATTTCTATTTCTTTATGCTTCAACAAAGCATCCATGGTTCGAATCATTACTGATTCAACACCGCCTATTTTCATATCACGGACACAAAAAGCAACTTTGATTTTTTTCATTTTTTACAAACTTTTATGAACTTACAAATCCTACATCTTAAACAGCGCGCTCTTCTCGTAGGCGGATTATCAAGTGCACCTATTTTTTCTAATTCACAAAAGCGTTTACGTGCCGCCTCTAAATCTGCCCTATTATCAAGATATTTTAATTTACGAAAAGCCCATTTTATGAAAAACCATTTAAAGTTTTTAGACCATTTTTCCATCTGATAATCACTAGCCTGCTTTTTATAAGAAACAAACGCATTTTCTATTCCATCACATAAACTATGTAATATTCTTAATTGCTTTGCCGACAAAACGATTCCACCAAAATTCGGTATATAAAAATATAACGGTAAAGGGGCAATAGTCACACGTGGGTTTTTAAGCATTACTTCAGACCACCAGGGAAAATCTTCAAATAAAATTCCCTTAATAAAAGGAACGTCTGAAATTAACTCTCTGCGATATAAATTTTTCCAAACCTGGCAATGCTTTATCAACCATTTACGCCTAGGGTTAAACGCATTATGCGCACGTTCTGTTGCATAAGCATATACATCATCTGTTACCAGCGTTCTAACATTCGCGGGATCATACCTTTTATTTATACGCGAAGGAATTACATTATCTGTGTCCAACCCTAATTTATGCCTAATCATTAACTGGGGGCGATAAATTCTGTCATAAGTAAAAGAAACTATATCAGAGCCATCACGCGTTGCTAAAAAATAAGAAATTTCCATCGTCTGAGGATGAATAAAATCATCACTGTCCAAAAACAATATAAAATCTCCATCGGCTACGCTCATTCCTGCATTACGTGCATCCGACAAACCGCCATTTTCCTTTGTAATAATTTTAAAACGAGAATCTTTTGCGGCATATTCATCTAATATAGAAGCGCTATTATCTGGGCTGCCGTCATTAACACAAATTGCCTCCCAATCTTGAAAAGTCTGTTCCAGCACACTATCTAAGCATCTTCGCAAATATTTTTCTACGTTATATACTGGTATTATTACAGAAATTGCCGGCATATGAATCCCCTGTTCTTTTATTTTTTATACATTTTGTTAATCATGACGTCCGCAAAACTTCCCTTTGGCGGATTCTTAGCTTGTGCATATGTGGTCTTCTGAAAAAAAGCCCCCGAAGTCACTTCATCAAAAACTTTCTGATCAAAAGGTTTGTCGGCATACGCCCACCACAAAGCATGTGTCGGATCTTGATCAACATGAGGCATTTTAGCAAAATACTTTTTCGCACGCGGATCGTTCATAACCATTGTTTTAAATAACAGTTGATGCATAAAATAATCAAAACTATGATTCTCGTGTAACCAATAATCTAAAATCATCGCTCTCCACGCATCTAATAAATAAGCACCCTTTCTTGCCCTAATAAAACAATTCTGCATAAAACTATAAGGGCTACCTACTTTATTTCCTGCCATATAAACAAAGAAATCTTCTTTAATTATCCAATCTGGTATCGGCGCAGTTGCAAAGCCCGTTGAATCTAACCATATACCACCATGCTCGTATAACAATTCAACACGGCAAATATCTGCGAAATGAGCATTTTTTATTTTCCCCTCGCTACGCTTTTTCCAAATAAGATCTGGTAAAGTTATATATTGCTTTAAAGTATTTTCATCTAAAACTATTAGTTCTTGTTTACAGTTTTTTCTTATACTACGAAAACACGCCTTGACCAAGTCAGGCGCGTTTTCTTCCCCTTGTAACCAAATTGTAAAGATTTTTTCGTTTTTATCATCTTTAACAACCTGCCGTTCTTCAATAGCAGCTGCCGCCGGTAAATATCGCTTAAAATAATTCGGAATAGCTGTCGCCAAAACATCACTTCGCACGGCACGTCGCCTTTCACGACCACGCCAAAACCAATTTAGTATATGTCCCCTAACAATGACATCCGTCATTGCAAAGAATCTTGCAACTTTCATAAACACCCCCTATTCTTCTATAGTGACATTAACTTCTTCATCTGCAGGACCGGTCGTCATTTCTTCGGCAATACCCTGGGCTTTGGCCATAATTTTATCTAATAGCTCTTGCTGAACGTTTTCATGTTCTTTTAACCATTGGCGTGCATTTGCTTCACCCTGCCCCATACGTTCATTATTATACGAATAAAAACTTCCCGCTTTTTCAATAAGATCGTATTTTACACCCATATCTAAAATTTCACTAATACGAGATATTCCTTCTCCATACATAATTTTAAAATCAACTGTACGGAAAGGCGGTGCAACTTTATTCTTTACAACTTTAACCCTTGTTTCATTTCCGATTATATTTTCTTTCTCTTTAATTTGTCCCGTACGACGAATATCAAGACGTACAGACGCATAAAACTTTAACGCATTTCCGCCAGACGTAGTTTCAGGATTTCCGAACATTACCCCAATTTTCATACGAATCTGATTGATAAATATCAACAACGTATTACTGCGAGATACAGAACCAGCCAGCTTCTTCAAACTCTGTGACATCAATCGTGCGGTAGTACCAACAAAAGAATCACCGATATTCCCTTCAAATTCAGCTTTCGGTACCAAAGCCGCGACAGAATCAATTACGACAACATCTACAGCCCCGGACTTAATCAAAGTATCAGCGATTTCTAAGGCCTGTTCCCCAGAATCAGGCTGAGAAATAATTAAATTAGCAACATCTACCCCCAATTTCTTTGCATAGCTTGGATCAAGAGCGTTTTCAGCATCAATATACGCACACGTTCCACCTTTCTTTTGAGCTTCTGCAACAGCATGTAAAGCCAAAGTTGTTTTTCCAGAACTTTCTGGTCCGTAAATTTCAACGATTCTTCCACGCGGATAACCGCCTATTCCCAAAGCAATATCTAATCCAAGCGACCCAGAAGAAATGGCTTCTATATTCTGCTGCGAACCATCACCCATTTTCATAATGGCTTCTTTACCAAATTGTTTTTGAATTTGAGCCAACGCAGATTCTAATGCCGGATTCTTTACAGATGTTGTTTCTTTTACCGCTTCTTTTTTTGCCATACAAATCCCCTTTTCTTATCGTCAAAATCATACAAATTATTTACGCAATGTGCAACGAAAATAAGAAACATTACCAGTACGACAAATTCACTTTTTGGCAAGCACCAGCAAAGCAGAGATTGCACCGATAACAGCAGTCACAATCCATACAGCAGAAGTTCCACCAAACGTTGCGATACACACAGCTCCTAATAAAGGAGCAATTATATTTGGCAAATTTACGCTTGTTCTAAACACTCCATAAAATTTTGTTTGATCTGATTTTTTTGCCGCATCAAAAAATAATAAATCATGAACAGGTTCCATTAATGCGCCAGATATTTGCCACATAACGAATATTGCCAATAAAGGATACCCTGTCACGAAGGTTGCGAATGTGGAAAATATTGCAAATGAAAAGAACCCGATTAACAACCACTTCTTTTTGCCGTACTTACGAACAAGTTTGGCCATCAATTCAGACAATATTAAATAAGGTATTATTCCAAGGGTTAAAACCCAACCTAACACATCCTTAGAAAAACCGTTTTCTATAACTAAAATTGGCACATATAAATACCGCATTGCCCGCAAAGCATAATAACCAAAGTTTACGGCATACGCACGAGGCATTCCTGGCGTTCTAAAAAAAGAAATCGTATTTTTAATTAAAACCTTAAATGTTCTACGAGGGCTAACAGTTTTTACTTTTTTTGTTTCTTGTACGACTCTAAATAGCTTAAACGACAACCACCCAGCAAAATAAATTAATGCCGAAGCGAAAAAAGCTGCCCTATTACCAAATTGATTTGCGATTGCAACCGCTATCATAGGTGCAAACAAAGCACCTATATTCATCCATAAATGATACCGCGAATTTAATCGAGCCATACCAATTTTTCCAGAAAAATCCGACATAAACAACGGAATCAAAACACCGACCAAAGTAATCGCAATACCGGTTGTATAATCAAGCATTATAAAAGTACTTGGTCTTATAGAAAAGCTCATCATTGCATAACATACGGCCAACATAAGCATCGAAAAATAAAATACTCTAACTTTAGAAAAGGCTCTAAATAACTCATTTGCGAACAAACCAACAACCATGCAGAAAGCAGCATATATACCCACATATATACCAACCGCTGCAGAATTCATAAAGATTTCCATAAGGACTAAAGAATAAACCGCATTATAAATACTATCAGCAAACCCAGTAAACAAACCAAGGTTTGCAAAAGAAAAACCACTTACACCATTTTTAATAGAAATATATTTATCTTTAGCCATATCCTAAATATTGTAGCATAAAAAAAGCAAAAATAAAACCCGCACAAGCGGGTTTAAAATTTAAACGATTACTTATTTGTTATTAGCCGGTGCTTGCTGCATCTGCTTTTGTCTATCTTCATATAATTTTTCAAAATCAACTGGCTGCATTACGAATGCAGGGAAACCGGATTCCGCAGTCATACGAGTAATCAAAGCACGAACTGCAGGGAATAACAACGTCGGAACATTTATTAATAAAGTACGCTTTTTTAATTCTTCATCTTTTTCTTCTTCCATCTGAACAAGCCCGGAATACGTAGACTCAATCAAAAATATAGACTTATCACCTGCTTCTAACTTTGAATGAATTTTAGTAATTAAATCTACCATAAACAAATTATTTTCTGCGCCTTTAATTTGGATATCAATATTGATTTCCATTTTCGCTTGCCCGTTATCATTTTTAAAGAATAATTCAGGTACATTGGGGCTTTCAAACGAGAAATCTTTTAAAAACTGCGTAATAATATTAAATTTTGCCATTGCGAATACTCCTTTTTTTAGGCGTCATTTTATGATAATATAACATTATAAATAATTTTTACAAGTGGGGGAGAAAAAATAAAAATGTCAGGTTCTATAAAAAGTTTTTTATTCCGTGTATTTACTGGTATATTATGTGCATTTGTATTAACTTCTTGTGATTTGTCTGTACCAACCCACCAGGGCAACAATGCCGTAATACCATCAAACCTAAAGAAAGTATCGTATAACGATTTACCTGGGTGGCGGAACGATGATGTTCGATATGCTTTACAGGCATTTCGTAATTCGTGCCGCGCAAAAATTCAATACACAGGCCAAGTTATTCCAGACAGAGAATTATTCCAAGAAAAGTGTCGCATGTTGCCGTCTGCATCCGCAGATGTCGCCACCATAAGAGCGTGGTTTGAGTCTAATTTCCAACCATATCAAATCTTTAATGACGACGGTTCTTCAAAAGGCTTATATACAGGTTATTATTCACCGATAATTCCTGGATGCAGAACTAAAACCGCTCAATGCAATGAACCTCTTATGGGGGTTCCAACCGATGGCAGAAATTACAAAGGCGTTCCTAAAAAACAAATCGTTGAACAGCAAATAGGTAGACCTTTATATTGGGCTAATATAGTGGATGTTCAAAACATTCAAATTCAAGGAAGCGGTATGTTACAGCTTGATGACGGGACAATGGTAAAGTTGAATTTCGCCGCAGTAAACGACCTGCCTTTTAAATCGATCGGGGAACAATTACGCGCAAAAGGCATCCGACCACCGAATGGTTATTCTGCAGACGCTGTATGGCAATATCTAAAGCAAAATCCATCACTCGCAAAAGAGGTAATATATAATAATCCTCGATATGTTTACTTCTATGAATCCGTTCCACCAGATGTTGTCGGCAAACTAGGGACCCCTTTATCAAAAATACGTTCAATTGCAATGGATGACAGCATATATACCCTAGGTTTACCTGTATACGTAGATACAAACTTATCCGACGGTCGCAGATTCAGTCGATTAATGATAGCGCAAGACACAGGAAGTGCGATACGCGGGTGGGTACGCGCAGACATATTCTTTGGTAAAGGCGACGAAGCGTATAAGTTTGCCCATGGTCAACACGCACAGGGAAAAATGTTTATCCTAATGCCGAAAGAATATACATATGTCAAACCCACTAAATGATTTTAACAAACGTTCAAAACGCCCACAAACGATTGCCAGTGCTATGGGTGATTTAATGCGTATGTTTGGAATCCGTGCTTCTGATGCAGATTTGATAAAACGTTGGGACAAAATTATGGGTTCAGAAATATCTGCAATTGCAAATGTTGTAGCAATAAAAAAAGCAAAAAATGGGAAATTTAATATCACTTTACGCCCAAAGAACCCAGCTTTTACATTGCAGCTTTCTTATATGTCTGATGAAATAAAGAAAAAAATAAACAACTACTTTGGTCGTGAAGCTGTTGAAAAAATTAGTTTTAGGAAATAAAAACCGGCAACAGCCGGTTATTTATTTTATCATTTTCCTTTCCCACCAAATGGCAACAGCGGGCACGAAAAACAAAATAATTCCAGCGAGCCCCCATAAAGCCAACGTACCAACTGCGTAAACGAAAAACATCGGTGCGGCAACACCCGTTATAAGTACGCCAAAGAACATCAGTTCTGGACAAAAAGTCAACAACCATATAAATAAAACCAACAAAGTATTTACAGCAAAAGCGCGAAACAAAATCCGTTGTTTAGATAATAATTTCATATTCTGCTTTTCTTGAAAATCGTTTTTCATCATATCCCCTTTTTGTTGGTCATTATAATTATACCATAAAAGCCACATCCTTAAAAATTGAATTTACTCATATTTGCATGTGCCAGCGCAATTGCAATAGCGTCACTTTCATCGGCAGTTTTTGGGTTAGCCATAGGCAATAAAATTTTTACCATTTTATAAACTTGCTCTTTATCAGCATGCCCAACAGAAGTCAGCGCTTTTTTTATTTTATTAGGTTCATATTCAAAAATTGGAATATCTTTATTTGCCACCGCAACTATTGCTGCTGCACGTGCATGTCCTAAAATTAAAGTTGTTTTTGGATTTTGGTTTACAAACGTAATTTCTATACTACACACATCAGGACAAAATTTTTCACAAAGTTCTGAAACTTCCCGAAAAATTATAGACAAGCGTTCTGACAAAGACAAAGATGTCCTAGGTAAAATTACGCCACTGGCAACATAATGGCGCTCTGCCCCACTAGAATCAACAATTGCCCAACCTGTATGTAAAAGTCCGGGATCAATACCGATTATTCTTGTCATAATACAATTTATCTTTTTAACCTAATTTCATATGTGCCATCTGAATTTTCCCAAATCTGCCAATTTTTTCTATCGCAATATAAATTCATATCTCTTTCCAAGAATTGAATATCATCACGAAAATCACATTCCAATTTAGCAGATGGGAAACAAGCAAACGTAGCTTTTTTCCCTTTGCAATATTTATTAAGCATATATGCTTGCAATCTTCCCGCAAAAAACGTATTCGCCATACCCTGCCTATTTAAAGCGGTAAATTTATACGACACATTATAAATGTCATCCCCCCCTTCTGTATCGACTGGCTGTTTAGCAGTAGCGTTTTCAAAAACAGCAAAAGTCATATTTAAACATTGGTCCAACAAAGTTTCACTTTCTTCTAAGTTTTTCAACTTTAACGCAAAGCCGTAACAATTTGTCCCCAACTCATACATAGATATCGATATGCATTTAAGAGCCTCATTATAGTACCCATAGGATATCAACATCTCAACGAAAGAATCTGTTTCTGATTCTGAAAAGATGGAACGCAAAGGTTTCTCTATATCCGACCAAGCTAAATTATAAGAATAATCCACAGAAAAATTATCATCTGCCAGTGCTGGGGCAAACAAACCAAAGAATAAAAACAAGCACATCATAAATCTTATCATTTTAACGCCCCCTCGCATTCGTCAGCAATATTCACAATCTTCTTTATGGCATTTATTTGCGTAGCATTAAAGACAGTCGCTGTTAAAGACGCAGCCGTCGTTGCCCCACCTAATATATTTGAAGCCTTATTTAAATTCTTTTCTCTGTCTGCATTGTCTGTCTTTTTATTAGCCATTCCAGAAGTTATTGTTCCAGAAAGCCCAGTAACCGCACCAATAGCACTAGAAATTGTAGCCCCATCTGATTTCTTATTAATTACTGATAAATCTGCAAACTCATATTCTCCACACGCCTTAATAATTCGGTCTGCACGTGCAGAATTTGAAGATGCTAATTCGCCCGCAACAT
>CALXNF010000070.1 GCA_944389685.1 uncultured Alphaproteobacteria bacterium
CATTTCATAACCATTTTTTAGCAAATTGCCTATTGAACGAATATTCTTTTGATGAGCTGTAGTTTCCAGTTTATGTATTGATTGGTCCATTTTTCACCAGAACCAGTCGTGAACTTTTTCAAAAAATGCATAAACTCACCATAGCCGTTTGCGTTTATACGGCGAATTTTTACTGTTTTACCATTCTTTAATTTGAAATATATTGGGCGCATATAAAAAAACTTGTTGGAATTGTAGCATATCTTTATGCATTAGCTTGTTGAATTAAGGCATATGTATTTTATTACATTTGTGATATAATCACAGGAAAAGGAAATTTTATGATAAGAATGAAAAGGAACTTTTATTTTTTTCGACACGGTCAAACGAATGGAAATGCTGCCGGTGCGATTGAGGATAATAGAGCAGAATCCTTTTTAACACCTACGGGAATTCAGCAGGCTAAGCGATTAGCGGAATATTTGTCGGATAAGAACCTTGATGTGATTTATTCGTCGCCTTTAAAGCGTGCAGTTCATACGGCGGAAATTGTTGCGGAACGTTATCCAGGAATTAAAATTATCACGGATGATGATCTGATAGAGGCAGCGTTTGGTTTCTGGTATAACGATAGACCAGAGGCGCAGCAGAGAGTAGATGACAATTTTAACCGTATTAAGGAATGTTTGGATAGAATTGTATCTCAATCTGGTTATAAAGACGTTGCAATATCTTCACATGGTGGTGTGACACGTGCGTTATGTTATGCTGCTGGTCTAAAGGTTGGTAATATAAAAAACTGTCAATGCTTCCATTTCGTGCTGGATGGTGGAAATTGGCAGTTTATAGACAGTTTTGAAACAGGGATAGAGGTAGTGAACAAAAGTGATATTCCACAGGAATAAAAAACACCGCATGTAGCGGTGTTTTTTATTCTTCTATTTCTATGCTATCGATATAGCTGCGGTCAACTGATTCTAATGTTATTGGTTGAAAGTCGGGTGAAGTTATAACTATATCGCTGTCGTCTTCGGGTAATATTATAACACTTTGAACGTTCTGCATCGGCATAATCATTCCACCATATGTCATGTGAGCCCCATAAGTTTTTGATCTGTATTTGCTTTGTAAACGTTGCGGTATTGTTATATAATCATTTGGGTTTATCCCAGGTGTTTCTAATTCCATCGGATCTGCATACTTTGTTTTCCATTGCTCTAAATTATAAATAGGTGTCAGGAAATTTGTTCTAGCTTCTTTTATTATTTGAGGCGTTCCATTACCTGTTAATTGTACTATTTGAAGTGCACGTTCGTTTTCCCCTGTTGGTTTTAAACGATACAGTCCTTCGACCCCAGCATAACCACTTGGGTCTAGTAAATATGCCGCGTTTGATTTATGTGAATAAACCATCCCCATAGCCATGTTCGTCGCATCATAACCGAAACCTGATAACCTGTCAGGTATTGTACCAGATATACGTTCGTATAGGTTTACAAACTCTGGCGTTGTATCTGGTAAAACAGCGTATTTTGCACCAATCATAGTGAAGTCGTTTAATATGTCTGAACCTTCCCACAGGGCAGTTCCATAAAAGCTAGCTTCGTTAGAATTTACGCCATAGTATCTTAGAAAAGAAGCAAGGCTTTCTGTGTCGTCCCCATTACCTAAAAATAAGATTCCATTGTAAGGTAGTGTCCCAAGCGTTTCCATTTTAGATAAACGCTCTAATTGTAATGTTAGCGATGATTTTTCAAGTGCTGTTAATCTTTCAGTGGTTAATATATCTGATAATATTTCTCTTGCACGGGTATTTGCGGCTGTTCTGGCGTTATTCATTGATGCAGTTAATGCGGTATTCTTTATAGATTCAGAATTCTTTTCTTTGTAATAGAATATACCAGATACAGGTATGTTATAAATTTTTGCTGCTGCCACCGCTGTTCCTGCCATTAATTTGCCAGACGTAGTATCTGGTGCTATAACGATAAAGTTATTTATTCCGTCTATAGACATTTCTTTTATTATCGCTTCTACGCTGTTAGTAGGCATTAACGCCATTGTCATTACACCTTTCCCAAGGGCAGATGCATCAGATGTAAATGATAATACGGGTAAACTTTCCGGTTTCATGTCGCGTAATGTTTTTACATCATTTGCAAAAACGGGGCCGATAATTACTTCTGGGTTGTCCAGTAAAACTTCATTTATCGTATTATGTAAATCGCCAGTTGTGTCATAAAAAGCAACGGACAGATTTCGTGGTGCATTTTGTAAAACTGCGGATTCTATGGATGTTCTTATAGCTTTGCCTGTTGAAGCAGAAGTTCCTGTTAAAGGCAACATCACTGCCATGCGATGGACTGGTGCACCTAAAAGATTATCAGACGGAGTCCCTGGTTGCATGTCGGCTGAACCGTATTGCATTTGTATAGGGGTTCCTGTTTCTAGTGTCCCGTACTCATTAAACCAGTCGTTATTTTGTGGTATGTTGTTGACGCAGCCAGTAACGGTCAACAAGGATAAAAATACAAAAATTCTTTTCATATGCATTGAAAAATCCATTTTATCTTGTATTATTTTACTATAAAAGGATTTGTAATGCAAACAGGGCTTTATGTGGTTGGAACGCCTATAGGAAATTTGTCTGATATGGCTCCGCGGGCAATAGATGTTTTACGAAATGTGGATTTAATTGCTGCAGAGGATACCCGTGTTTTCGGTAAATTAGCAGCGCATTTTGATATTAAGACTCCGCGCATTTCGTGTCACGAACATAATGAGCGAGAAGTTGTACCAGAATTAGTAGAAAAATTACAATCCGGTATGTCTATTGCGGCTGTATCTGATGCTGGTATGCCTGGTGTAAGCGACCCAGGTTTCCGTCTTGTTCGTGCAGCTCGCGAAGCGGGTATTCCTGTATATGTGGTGCCGGGACCTGTGGCCGCAATTTCTGCGCTGGTATTATCTGGTTTCCCAACTGATAGATTTACGTTTTGCGGTTTCTTTGACGAAAAGAAGTTACGTGATGACAATAAAATTCGTCACACGATAATATACTATGAAAGCCCCAATAGAATTATGACTACTATTGCTGCATTAAACCGTGTTATGCCGGAACGGAAGGTTGCAATTGTTCGTGAAATAACAAAAATTCATGAAGAAACTATTATCGGATATCCGGCGGATTTATTGCACATAGATCCACCTCGTGGTGAAATAGTAATTGTTGTTGCACCTGCACCAGAACATAAAATGTCTGATACTGAGATATCTGAAATCATAAACGATATCGCTGTTGAAAATTCTACTAAGTCTGCTGCGGCTGATTTAGCAAAGCGTGCAGGAATATCAAAAAAAGAAGCATATAAGCGTATGCTGAATAAGGGGGGCGAAGAATGATAAAATTCGTTGGTGGGTTTGATAAAGTTTCTTCTTTACCGAATACTCAATTCCCAGAATATGCATTTGTTGGGCGTAGTAACGTTGGTAAATCTTCGTTAATTAATGCTTTGCTCGGTGAAAATGTGGCACGTACGTCTAATACGCCTGGACGTACGCAGACACTAAATTTATTCAATCTGGATGATAGAATTATGATTGTTGATTTGCCTGGCTATGGTTATGCGCGCGTATCGCGAGAAGAAACAATTTTATGGTTGCATAGATTGGAAGAATATTTGATGAACAGACGGCAATTGCGTCGATTGTTTATATTAATAGATTCTCGTATTGGTGTACGTGATTCTGATTTAGATTTAATGGATTTTTGTGATGTTCATGGAATTCCGTATCAAATCGTATACACCAAGAAAGACAAAAAGGTACGTGAAAAATCACAACAAAAAATAAACCACGAGAATCATCCTGCAATGAGCGCAGAGATTTTAGAAACTTCTGCGGAAAAGAAGACTGGCTTGGAACCTTTAAGGATAATGATTGGTATCAAATAAAAATATCTTTTATGCGACAAATCCCGCGCGTATGACGGACGCTTTATATAAAGTGCTAGAAGAATCTGGCGCTCAGCTATCTGATATGCTGATTTTTTTACCAAGTCGTCGTGCTGTTAGAACTTTTGAAAAGTATTTAGTGGATAAGGTGGGGCATAGTATAATTTTGCCGCGTTTAGTGGCATTAGGTGAATCCCCAGGGGAAGACGTTGTAGATGAAGAAAAACTAGAAGCAGTGTCTGATACGCTACGACTTGTTATTACAGCTAAGTTGTTATCAGCAGACGCTTTGATTGGAAATATTTCGACCGCGTTACCGATAGCGCATGATTTACTGCGTATGCAGGATTATTTAGAAAATGAAGGCATAGATGCAACCAAAATAAATTGGACAGAATTGGTTGATGATAAGTATGCCACACATTTTCAACATAAAGCGAAGTTATTAAATGTTTTATCTGATGTTCAGTCAAAAATTTCGGATAATAGACCGACTATTACACAAGTTAGAAATGCGGATATTCGAGCTTGGATAAATTTATTAGGTAATTATAAATTAATTGTTGTATGTGGGTCTACGGCCAGTGTGCCTGCAACCGCTGATTTAATGATTGCGGTGTCTAAGCTAGAATATGGGCGGATAATTTTATCTGGGCATATTTGTGGAAACGTTGCTGATTTTGAATTAAAAACGAATCCATATAACGCAGAATATAAATTTTTATCTCGTATTGGGGTTAAACCAGAAGACGTAATCCCAATTGATGTTGGAAAAAGCGCAATAGAATTTTTAAATTTTGCTTTTAGTAACAATACGGACATTCCTTTAAACGGTGCTGATGTTTCGCATTGTCATATAATTGAATGTGAACGAGAAAGTGAAGAGGCCGCGGCTGTCGCGGAGATTGCATGTCGTGCAATGGCTGAAAATAAAAATGTTTTGGTTATAACCCCTGATGCGGCGGGGAATCAGCGTATAGCAACCGCTTTTGCGGCGCGTGGTTTAAATGCTGATTTTTCTGGCGGGGTTCCTGGTGGTATGACGCTTGCAGGGCGTGCAATATTAAATAAATTTGATGAGTGGTTAGAACAGGGAAATACCACCTTGTTTGATAGGTTATATTCATCATCAGGTTATGATTTAATGGAGACTTTTATTCGTATTGTTGATGATATCGGATTGTCTTTTATGCCTGTTTTTGATGTAGATAGTGATAGTTCTGTTCAAATATGGCGGGCAATAAAAGATTTATCGGATTGTTTAAAAACTGCGAATGTACAGCTAACGTTGGCAGACGCGCGTTCTTTTGTTATGGATGCAATTAGTGCCGTACAAGTTCGCGGTCAAATGGATGATTCCGCAAAGATCGTTGTTCTAGGAACTATTGAGTCTAGAATGCAGACGGCAGATGTTATCATTTTAACCGGATTAAATGATGGAATGTTTCCTGCGCGTGGGTATGAAAATGCATGGTTGCCGCGTGATACAGCTGAAAAAATAGGTTTGCCTTCACCAGATAGAAAAGTTTCTTTACAGGCATTAGACTTTATGAATCTGTCCTGTGGGAAAGAAGTGTATTGGTTGCGCAGCACTGTTTCCGGTGGGGTAAAGACTATACAATCAAGGTTTTTATCTCGTGTTGCCGTTCGACGTGGTAAATATGATGTGGATGCAGTAAAATCTATTTTAGGTGCAGTTCGTGGGCGTGATGATGTACCTGCGAATCCATTGGATTATACTGCTCCAAATCCTCCTGTTGACTGGGGTGATATATATGTGACTGATTTAGAATATTTGATACATAATCCATATGCTTTTTATGCGCGTCATATCTTGCGTTTACGGGTATTGAATGATTATTGGGCAACTCCAGATGTTAGAGATTTTGGTAATCTTGTGCATGCGGTAATAGAAAAGGCACATAATTTTTCACCAGATATGTTGGTAAGTGAAATGGATCGGCTTGCGTTAGAAAAGTTAGGGACAGATAGTGTATTATTCCATTTTTGGCATAAAAGATTTTTAGAAATAGCACCAGTTGTTGCCAATTTAATGACAGAGCTTGTTGGTTCTATTCCTGAAATAGAAGGCAAAATAACAATTGATGGACATAATATAAAAGCTCGTGCGGACAGAATTTGGGACGGGGGGGTAATGGACGTAAAGACCGGTTCTGTTCCGTCTAAATCTCAGTTGTTAGAAGGAAATATGCCACAATTACCTTTGGAAGCGTATATGCTACAAAACGGTGGTTTCCCATTAAAGACAACGGATAAATCGCAGACGCCAGTTATGATGTTTTTGCAGCTAAAAAATGGAGACGTAAGAACGATAAGTTATGATTCTGCTATGACAAAACAAATGATGGATGCCGCAGTAGAAAAAGTAAAACGAGTAATTGATATATTTTTAGTGGGGCGGGCCGCATATGAATACCGTTTAACGAACGAGGCTAAATATAAAATGTATGATGATTTAGCCCGTTGTGACGATTAGTCTATTTTTAACATCAATCCGCAGTGGTCAGTAGGTTTTTCTGCTAAACGTGGGTTCATATCTATTTCACAAAGTTTTATATTTTTCATAGCTGCGTGGTTCGCAAGAAAATAATCTAACCGTAGCCCTTGTTTTTTACCTATTGTATCCCCCCCACGGTATCCGTACCAAGTGTAATCTATATCTTCTGGGTGCATTGTGCGCCAAACGTCTGTCCATCCCGCATCAAGCCAAGATTGCATGATTTCACGTGCCTGTGGCGCAGCAATGGCGATGCCAACGTAATTAGCCGGTTTCCATACATCTTTGTCCGTTAGTGCGACATTAAAATCCCCACCGATGATTACTTGTTCTGGTGAATTCAGGTATTTGTTTATATAATTTGTAAAGGAGCGCATCCATTCTAGTTTATAAGGAAATTTTGGAGAATTTATTGTGTCGCCGTTTGGCATATATACATTTATTACTCGTAAGTGACCGTCAATGACGCATTCAATAAAGCGGGCATTAACGTCACTATAATTAGGCAAACCAATGATGGTATCTTCAATTGAAAATTTAGAAAAAACCGCAACGCCGTTCCAGCTTTTTTGACCAAAGACCTTTATATTATAGCCATATTCATCAAATAAGTTATGCGGAAAATTGGCGTTTTCTACTTTTATTTCCTGAACTAGGATGACGTCGTACTCACCGGCGCGTAAAATGTTAATAAAACTTTCTACGTGGGCGCGAATAGAGTTTATATTTAATGTAAGTATTTTCATAA
>CALXNF010000071.1 GCA_944389685.1 uncultured Alphaproteobacteria bacterium
TTTATACTTAAAACAAATTTTTGCTGCACATAAAACGAAATGGTCTCAAGTGATGATGACAAATAAACATCGTGATGACGTATTACAAGCCACACCAGAACAAAAACAAAAATGGACCCAAGAAACAGCAAAAAATACAACCTCTGCGTTAAACACATTGAACGAAACAATAAAAGAGTTTGCCCAAACGCAAGACAAAGCACAAACTATGCAAAACAACTCATACCAAGTTGCGGCAGAAAAAATGCGTATGTTAATTATGATGCGTATACAGCAAAGAAACCGACAGTCTGGTATGGCAGCATAAAAAATCCCCTAGTCGGGGATTGTTTATTTATGTTTATATGCCAAAACATATGGTACAAATTTATCTTGTTCTTTTGTAATCCAAGTGCGCGGAATAATTAAACTGTTATGTTGACCTGCAGACATTTTAGGTAATTGTTCAGCATTTTTGGCATTTATTATCTGTGGCAATACCACAGACACACTAGCATCTACCATCGGAAGAACAAAAGTTATTTCATCACCTTGTTTGATTTCATTTCTTAATTCTAATGTAATCTTTTCATCATCAACAGCAGTTATAACACCCGCTGCATGAAACTCGGACGTTGAACGCGTTGTCTCATAATTATGCGCATCAGGTCCCAGATTACCGTCAAAAAAAGCTGTCGTATAACCGCGCGTCTCTAAACGATTTAATTCATCCATAAATAGCATCGGGTCAAAGTTATCAGGATTTCGAGCATACGCATCTAGCGCACTACGATATGCGTGAACAACGCTGCCGACATAATATTCACTACGATTTCTACCTTCTATCTTTAATGAGTCTGGCTTTGATTCAATTACCTCTTTTAAGCGGGGCATCAAACAAAGGTCTTTGGAATTCATAATATATGCACCACGCTCGTCTTCTTCTATCGGCATTTCTATACCTGATTCACACTCACGCAAAATTACATCGTATTTCCAACGACACAATTGAGCACACGCACCACGATTTGCGGGCCGCCCCGTTATAAAATTAGACAGCAAGCATCGCCCAGAATAACTCATACACATTGCCCCATGAATAAATATTTCCAAACCTATATCAGGGCATTTTTCTCGGATAACTTTAAATTCGTCATGTGCAACCTCACGAGCTAACACGCATAATTTTGCGCCGGCTTTCTGCCAAAACTTTACAGATTCCGCCGAACATATATTGGCCTGCGTAGATACGTGTATCGGCATATCAGGATGGTGCTTTTGAACCCACATCATTACCCCAGGGTCTGCGACAATCAATGCGTCAGGTTTTAAGTAGTTAATAGTATCGCTAACACGAGGCATATTTAAAAAGTCTCTTTCATGCGCGAATAAATTAAATGCTAAATAAACCTTCTTTCCCGCTGCATGAGCTAATTCGATACCTTGCTTTACTTCTTCGGTAGTAATCTTAGCACGCGCACGCATAGAAAACCCCGGCAACCCCGCATAAATGGCATCAGCACCATATAAAATTGCAGTTTTAAAAGCATCCAACGTTCCCGCCGGTGCCAAAAGTTCTGGTAATTTTTTCATAGTAAGTATATTTTTTACTGTTATTTAAATAATGCAAGCATTTTATTAATTTTTAGACTTGAAATTATCAAACAGACAATGTATAGTAAAGCAGATTGCCAGTTTAGCTCAGTTGGTAGAGCATCTGATTTGTAATCAGAGGGTCGTTGGTTCAAGTCCGACAACTGGCACCAGAAATAAAAAAAGCAGCCTTTCGGCTGCTCTTTTTTTAACATCCATACACATAAGATGATGGCAAACGGTATAAATTACCAGTTACTGCATCTACTAATATAGGTATTATGCCAAAAAATAAACCAGGAACAACGTCTAAAATTATCGCTGGAGCATTTGGCTTGGTCTGAACCATTAAAACATCACACTTATCATTACTACTAGATAACTGTATTGCATCCTTACTCTCAACAGGAAAACTTGTTCCTGGCTTTATGCTTATTCTTCCCATTTGACCGGTTGCATAAATAGTGTCTTCAGAACTATTGTGAATATTTACCGTGTGATTACTACCTATACCCAAAGTACCACATGCTGAAAGAACACAGCAAAATAAAATTAGTATTAACTTTCTAAAAAAGTACTCCTTTAAAAGAAAATATAATAACAAAACAAATTAAAAAAACACAAATAAAAAAGCAGCCTTTCGGCTGCTCTTTTTATCATTTATTTTTTCTTTCTATTATTTTTTCTATCGGAATTCTTTTTTCGGTTATACGAAGAATCATATTCTTCTTCGTCGTCCATCTCATATTCATCATAATCAACATCTACCTTGTTCATTTCATCCAGAACTTTGCGAGCGTGCGGGCTTCTATCTGCATATCTTTTTAACCCTACCATAAGTGCCGCCGTTATCAGTTTTTCTAAATCTCCTGCCGATACACTTTCAGAAACGCGATCTTTTACATTTGTGACTATATCCTTTACTGCATGAGTTGCCTTATAAAACAACGTATGACGATGTCGCACGCTATCTATTATCTCCATAATCCACATAACTATTAGAAACAAAACCATCGGTACCGCAAAACACATTATGAAATATTTAAAAACGTTCGCGTCACAAAAAGACACACCAAATAATGCATCACACGCGCGCTGACTTTGTAATAAAATTACTATCAATATTTCATATAAAGAAACAACGGTTAAACATATTTTTGATTTAAGAAACATCTTTTTCTCCTTTTTTGTAGTTAATCTTTCTGCCCAGGAATAAATCTTATTCCAAGCAGAACCGACCAATCATTTCTATGCCAATCACCGGCAAGTCTTTTCCCGACTCTGGTCCAAATACCAGTTGTTCGATTTAACATAGTTCCTAATTCACCCTCTAAAAGGTATTCAACGCGCCCATCTTCATTATTTACCCATACCTGCGGATCTAAAGCCGCCCACCAGCCTTTATTAGACAAATAACCCATTAACATTCTAATTTGTGTCTGGTTGGTATCTTGATATTTTTCTTTATCTAAATTATACAACGACATGAATTGTTTTCCTACTAGGGCCGTAAAAAAGTTTGCACTGAACGCATAAACATACGCCAATGTTGGATCAAATGTATATTGACGCGTTCCCAACGTATCAGACGTTGCTGTTGGTAGCACGAATTCTGTGGCACCAATTATTACATTTCTACCAAACCTATATTGCCCACGACCACGAACCCTTAAATCTCCTATACCTGCGTCAGAAATGCCATATCCAGAAAAATGGCTTAAAGGTAACTCAAAATTTATACCGAATACCTTATATAATTCTTTATCATATTTTAAACCCAACGTCGTAACAGATGGCTTCCCTTCTACGTCCATAACATTCAAGCTAGGTAATAATTCCATTTTGGTAACATTATCTGCCGGATTAACACCTTTTACCGCGCTATCAGCGAAAGAACTAAAAGGTAACAATAAAAAAACCGAAAAAATAAAAAAATTTTTTTTCATCATTTTGCTCCTACATAAATATTCTTTACGAAATGACAAAAAAAATCAGCAGGAACAAAAACCCGTCGCATTTGCAACGGGGAGTAAACAATTCTAATCAGAAGTAACTGGTGCTTCTTCACTGCCGTATTCCGGCGAACTATTAATATCTTCTTCTATAACCGTTTCTTCTGTCGAACTTTCGCGTTCTTCTTCTGCGCGTGCAGCATTCTCTATCTGCAACAACTGTTTCTCTAAAGCAGTTCTTTCCGAAGATTTATAACCAGTTTCAACAATTTCTTCATCTACAGAACCTGCATCCGCTTCTTTTTTTGAATCAGAGATTGCCGGATTTATTAAATTATCAAAAATCTCTTTCGTTGCCTGAGTCCCAGTCATATCACGCGCAAGTAATTTACTTTCTGGTCCTGGGAAAAACCATTCGTCCAATTTAACCGCGGTTAATTGCATTATCGGTCGCGTACGAGCATTCTCTACCCATGGGGCTAGTTTTGGTGCATCAGAATAATACCACAATGCACACCAGTACACAATTCCCATAACAACTATCCCACGAATTATACCAAAAATTATACCTAAGGTTCGATCTGTAACCCTCATTATGCTATTCTGAATTTTTTCTCTTAAGCGTTGGTTAAAAAATCCCACCAACATCAATATCACAAAAAATACAATGAAATATGATGCCACCAAAGTGCCAACCGTCGATGCGCTTAAATCAAACCAACTTTGCAACAATTTATCTAGCATAGGCGATATAAACCTGGCAGCAAACGCCGCAATCACCCAAGATAATGTCGCAACAGTTTCGAATATGCCACCACGAACACTGGCCCAAATCGTTGAAGCAACTATTACACCAACATAAATATAATCCAATGTAGTCAAATCAAACATAGGTTTTTCCTAACGTTTTATTTATTCTTATTTTTCTTTACAAGAACAGCACCCAAAGCGATAACTAATACAGCTAACAATATGTAAAAATAGACTGATGAATTTTGGTCATTTTTTTTTTCGGTTACAGCTTCTTCTGCAGTTGTACTATATTCACTTATTGCTTTCTGACGATCAGCGTGCTTTTTCTTAAAATCTTCCGGATTTTTATCCAAAGCTTTTTTATTATCCGCAGCAACCTTTTTATCTGCATCCGATAAATCAACTTCTACTGCGTCACGCAATTCTTGCTGCATAAAGTCTGCATAACCTTGGAAGCATTTATCTCCGACAACAATTACTGGAACGCCACCACTTTTATAGTTACATTTCTTTAAAACTTCACGAAATTTAGGCAGATTGTCTTCGTTCATAACGTTTATTTGAACCACCCTTAAATTAGGATATTCATAAATCATTTTATTTACAAAAAAATCACGCGCATGATGACAATGTGGGCACGACGGGGAATAATACAAGTCAACGTTTGCGGCAGACGCAACCCCACAAAAAATAATTCCTAAAAAAGCCGAAAGAACTGATAACTTTTTCATAAAATCTCCTTTATCTTGCTTTCGATTATAAAAATCATCTTTAAACGGTGCAAGCCATTTTTAATATTTGTACCGGAAAAATTTTCTATTGTATTTTAATCCCCCATGTGCAAAATCCTTCTTAAGGAGGTTCAGCCATGTTTTCATTAACCCAATTTCCACTACAATTTGAAGAAAACGCTTTATCACCATACATGTCATTGATGACTATGCAGTATCATCATGGCAAGCATTTGGCAACGTATATAAAAAACCTTAATGACTTAATTACTGGAACTGAATATGAGGCACTGCCTTTGTATGAAATTATACAAAAATCTGCAACAGAGCCAAGCGCAGCAAAAATATTCAATAACGCAGCCCAAGTTTTTAATCATGATTTCTTTTTCAGATGTTTAACAAAAAGCACATCCGAAGAAATCCCGCAAGAAATAAAAAAAGCTTTCGGTAATAACGAAAACTTCTTTTCAGAATTTAAAAAAGCCGCAACAGGGCTATTCGGAAGTGGTTGGGTATGGTTAATAAAAGATGCTGACGCAATCAAAATAATGACAACCACTAATGCAGATACCCCTATTGCACATGGTTTAAAACCTTTATTAACATTAGACGTATGGGAACACGCATATTATTTAGACTATCAAAATCGTCGCGCAGATTTTGTAGACGCATTTTTGCAGAAACTTATAAATTGGAAATTTGTAAAAGAGAATTTAAATGAATAAAAAATGGGGACCTTCATCCCCATTTTCTATTTTATATACCTATCATAAATTACGGGGGTTTTATTTATCGTGTAAATTCTGTCATCACTTTCACGATTATACCATATATATAGTATATTAGCGACGTCATTATTTACCCAAGGATTTGCGAAACCTACCACCTGCCTTTGCGCATTATACGGAAATACCGTATTGAAAGTATTATCAAACACCTGAGAATATTTATCTTTAAACGATTGACTAGAAATTATATTCATAATTAAAATCCCATTCGGTGCAACTCGTGACTTTACGCGTTGCATAAATTCAGCTGTTATAAAACCTTCTGGTACCTGAAAAGAATTAGAATAAACATCTAATAAAATCAAGTCATATACTTCAGATGTGTTTTTTAAATATTGACTTGCATCCTGAACAATGAATTTCTTATTTGGTGTAATTTTAGTACCTAAAAAATACTTTTCTGATATATCTTTTAACGTATATTCAATATCTACGAAAGTATAATAATTATAATCATCTTTTAAACCCGCAGTAAAACCGCCGGCACCCAACACCAAAATTTTACGACGTTTATCTCGTGGCATATCATAAATGAAGTGTTGATTCAAATAATCTATATATTCTGCGTTTTGTCCAGTTTTTGGGTTATACACAGACATTGGCAAACCGTTCATATATAAAATGCGTGTATCATCAAGTTGTTTAGAAACAGAAATTGTAGAATTTGCATTATTTACCAAAATACCAAACTGCTTTTTTTGAACATAATCACTATTAATAAAGCAAGTTGGTATTATGACCAACGTACAAAGCAATATTACCCACCACTTAGGCCGCGTAACTATCGCGGCAAAAGATGCCAAACAAATTATTAATATTACCGTGTGATTTACCCCGACGACTGGCATTAAAAGCAAAGTTGTTAACAAAGATCCTAATACTGATCCGATTGTATCCCACGCCATTATATTCCCCGTATAATTCGTATTATATTTATGTAATAAGCGTGACAATAACGTAGTATTAAAACCAAACAAGAAAGGGCCAATTGATAACAACAAAAACGAAAAAATAAACGTCTGTAAAATACTAGAAGTTATCCCCCAACTATATAGACGCATAAAATATTCCGTTACTAGCGGAAAACTGGACGCTAAGAACGCGAACAGCGCAATCACAATGAAACTTATGCTAAGTATATTTCTAATACTATTAATACGTATTTTTTCGGAAGAGCCTAAGAAATATCCCATAGACATAAAGCCTAAAAAGATACCCATTATTATACTTGTTATTACTGCACTGGAACCGACCCAGAAAGAAAGTTGTCTTAAAACGAGCAACTCAAACGACAAACTGACATAACCGTTTAAGAAGATCAAAAATATTAACCATATCCGAAGTTTCCGAGCCATAACAATCCCCCTTATTCTTGGGAGAATGCTAGTAAAAAAATAAAATCTATTCAAGTATGAAAAAACTTATCTTGTATGCAAAAATCGTACGTCATCAAATTCAGGATAACGACTGAACATGGCTGTTGCAAATGGACACATTGGGATAACCTTGCATTTATTTTTTCTTGCAAGATCTGCCGCACATCTAACTAAATTCAAACCTATATGGGCATGACGATATTTTTCGGAAACGTCTGTATGATCTATTATTATTTTATTACCCCCAACCCTAACAAAAGTTATTTCACCAACGTGATGACCTTCAATATTCGCATAAAAACCCTGACCGTTAGGAAAAATATCATATGTAACTTTTTCGTCCGCCATATTTAAAAGCTCCCGTGTTTAAATTATAACATAGGAGCTTTTCTTTATAAATCGGATTGTTATCCGAACTATATTATAGCGTTGTAATTTTTACGAATAATTTTCCCGCTCCGACGTAAGTCGGTTGTTTCCTTCGCGGATAATTTTGGTTTTATTGTCGCAATAACGCCATTCATACCGACAATACGTGGTAATGACATCGCTACCATATCACTACCTGTACCGGACACAGAGCTAACTGTCAAAATTCTGCGTTCATCATTTATTATGCAACGTAGTAAATCAGCCGCAGCGGCACCAATACCATCCCAAGTTGCACCCCGTCCACGAATTATTTCATACGCTGCATTTCTGACTCTGTGACTAATTGTATTACGCGTAGTCATCGGTAAAGATATTTTCATCTGCTTACAGAAATCATCCAGCGCAACTGCCCCAACAGTCGCAGACGTCCAATCTACTACACTGCTATCACCATGTTCCCCTAAGACATAGGCATTTATTGATTGGGTTGAAACGTCCAATTGACGTGCCAATATCGTTCGTAAACGGGCCGTATCCAACATAGTCCCCGTTCCAATAACCCGACCTGCAGGTAACCTTGATAATTTTACCGCCAACATAACCATTACATCTAATGGGTTCGTCAAAATTATTAGTTTTACTTTCTTTGCGTCAACGTTTGCCATTACTCTTGGAATAATATCTTTTATAACCTCTGCATTTTTATTTAATAAATCCATACGAGTTTCACCTGGTTTTTGATTTGCACCAGCCGCAATAATTACAATATCACTGCCGCGAATACCACGATAATTACTAACCGCATTAATTTTTACATCAAAACCAAAACTTGCCGCATGTCCTAAATCTTCGGCCGCGGCGCGTGCACGAATCGCATCCCTATCAAACAAAACAATTTCATGCACAAAACCTGTATTCTTAACTGCCGTTGCAACTGCAGAACCAACCGTCCCTAGCCCTATTATTGCTATTTTCATGCTCTCTTTCCTTTTTATAACTTGATAATATTATACCACAAAAAATCGCCCAAATGGGCGATTTTTTAATAAGATTTTGCAACATATACATATTCAGGATTATCATCATCCAAGCATCTACGTGATATCTTATACTTTTCCATTAAACCTTCAAACTCTTCATTTTGAGTCTGCTCGTTTTTAATCCGGAAAAATCCAATCTTACCAGATGCCAATGCAGATTCTAATTCAACTAAACTTGCAACGTCATGTATCATCGTTTTATTACGTTCCACAACTGCTTCATACATGTCCTGTTGTATCTGCTTCAAAATTTCTTTTATATCGCGCAACAATTCTTCATCTCTGATTGTACGCTTTGAGGCCTTACCCAAGTCACGGCGCGTAATTGTTACAACATTTTCTTCCATTTCACGCGCACCGATTTCAACACGTAGCGGAACACCGCGCTTAATCCACTTCCACATCTTATCAGGTGCACGCATATCTGACGTATCAACCAAAACACGAATGCCTGTATTGCGTAATTGTTCACCCAACTTTTCCGAATACGCATTTAAAGCGTCTGCGTTTTCATCGCGAGTAATCGGAATAATAACAACTTGATATGGCGCAACCGCTGGCGGTAAAACCAAACCATCGTCATCAGAATGCGTCATAAACAAACTGCCCATCATACGTGTCGTTACCCCCCAAGACGTCGTCCATGCATGCTTTAATTGGCCGTCTGCTGCCAAGTATTGAATACCAAAAGATTTTGAAAAGTGCTGTCCCAAATCATGTGATGTACCTGCCTGTAATGCCTTGCCGTCTTGCATGATATGTTCCAACGTATATGTGTGGTCGGCACCTGCAAAGCGTTCTTCGGCCGTTTTTTCGCCCATGATTGACGGTATAGCCAATATTTCACGCATATAATCCCCATAAAAGCGATGCATCTTACGTGCGTCAGCATTTGATTCTTCGTGCGTGGCGAATACGTTATGACCTTCCTGCCAGTAAAACTCTGACGTACGCAAGAACAAACGTGGGCGCATTTCCCAGCGCATAACGTTTACCCATTGATTTAACTTTAACGGTAAATCGCGATAAGACTGTACCCAACGAGACATCGCTTCACCGATAATCGTTTCCGATGTCGGACGAATTACATAAGGTTCCGTCAACTTAGAATCTGGATCTGGTTGCAAAACACCATCAATAGCCTTTAAACGATAGTGCGTCACAACTGCCGCTTCTTTCGCAAAACCTGCAACATGTTCCGCCTCTTTATTAAAAAAATTAATAGGTATCAATAGTGGAAATTGAGCGTTCTGAACCCCTTGAGCTTTGATACGTTTATCAA
>CALXNF010000072.1 GCA_944389685.1 uncultured Alphaproteobacteria bacterium
ACGCATATTTTCTAATGACGCAAGCTCATCCATAACTTCTATTTCTTGTGGAGTATAATCTGGCGCACCATATAACTTAGCATATATGTCAGTATATTGTTGTTTTAGGTCACTCAACTCTTCTAGGTTCCAATCATCATCAGTAACTCTTCGTCCAAGTCGTTCCTTAGCCTTGTCTTCTATCAAACGTTTTTGTTTATAAGGCTCATCTTTTCTAGCTTTCTCAAGCTGCCTAGCTTGGCTTCTCAATAGTTTTATTTGTTCATCCAATGCTGCGATATCGCCTGCATATTCTTCATCGATTGCTCTCATTTGTTTCGCAAGTTCAGGATCATATGTAGAATAAGGCGAATACACATAAACCTCTGGCGACCAGCTATGCTTCCCCTTTTTTACACCACCTGGTTCAAACGTTTTCCAACCTGCAACTGCCTTGTCGAATTCTGCCTCATTTGCAAACATCTTTTTGAAATCGTCAAAAGATTGATTTTTTGGGGCATACTGTTGATATGCTGCCCGTAGTTTTTTATCATAATTTATACCATCAGCCACATCTGTTATTTTATCTGCTACTTTCGTAACTTTATTTAATTTCGCAAACCTTGCAACCACATACCCAGGGTCATATATCACGCTGCCTATCGCTAAAGCAACCTCTGAATACGGATCTATACGATCCAACAAAGTTAAACGTGAACTTTGCATTGCACAATCTGCTGGGCTGGCATATACCGTTTGCCCGGATTCATTTTCACCACACGCCACAAATTCGGTCTGTATTAAACCTATTAACCTATCCATTGTTGCATCAACTGCTGCTTGGTCATCAGTATTCAAATCACTCATTACGCCAGATAATGTCGCATAATGTTTTTCCAATACATCCAGGGCGCACTGCTCTGTCGTGCAGGCATCCGCATCAGTCACAAAATCCACAAATTTTTTAGCCGCCTTGTTTGTTAAACGCTGATGATTTGCATCCATTGCATAGTTTATGGCGATGTCCCCAGCCAACATAGCAACACCATTTACCACCACAGGTCCCGCAGCGCCACCAGTTCCAATTGTAACAAGCGCACCCCCAACTATCACCACAGCACCTGTAATATATCCAACCGTAACATCTCGTTTATAAGTAGATTCTGCATTACCCAATATGCACGCACGGGCTTCATCATCGTATCTTGCGCCTTTATCAGAACCTTTGGAACGTAATACGGCATCTAATTTTTCGCATTCTTCCTTCGTTGGACCACGACAAGTTTCACCTTTAAACGTGCCACCATTTATTATACATTGCATCGCCTCCATACCAGTTGCAGCATCAGAATCAAAAGTCTCACTTATATCATCAAATACAAAATCTACTTTTTTTATCCCGACCGTACAAGACACTACATAGTCTTTATCTGTTCCTAAACCTTCATTTAATATTTTTGGGGTGGCGTCACATACAATATAACTATCATTTGGAAATTTTGTACGCAGATATTCTTCTACCATCGGTTTTGCTGTATCCATTCGCATTTGCAACCCAGCGTTATAAAACATACGACTATCTATACCATCTATCTGATTTAAGAAAATTGTTGATACTTCTTTTATTCCACGCGACAGTCTGCAATAGCCTTGATATTGAACGCTGTGACCTGTACGCTGTGCTAAGCTACTTACAACACCTTTACATAATTCACTGGATATATCACACGACTGCCAAATATCTTCCGTATATTTATCACCCGTATTTACGATTTTTCCACCATATAACTCGCATATTGCCTTATTCTCACTGCTTGATGATGTAGAATTTGGGGTCTGATTCAAAGAATCAAATTCAAACTCATATGCCTTGCCACCAGCACTGCACATTATGTAATCTTGACCAAAGGTACTTATATCTGCATCTGCACGACACGTCAAATTCAAACCGTGTAATTTACCATACGCATTTATAAACTCTCTACCATTTGGACCTTGAGTTTTCAAACCAGCAAACTGTTTTATACATGTGCCACCACCATCACGACAAGACTTCTTGTATACCAAAAGATACCCATCACGCCCAACACATTGATATTGCTTTCCGTCCGAACTTAACGTCCAAACACCATTAAATAGATTAGCACAATTTTTCTGTGTCGCACTTTCTGTTCCAAAATTTGATTCAGAAATCATAAAGTTCAAAAAATTACGACATAGGTTATAACCATCATTCGTCTGTATATTAAAACCAGATGCTATACATACTTTATAAAGACCTGTGACAGAAATTCTCCCGTCTGTCTGATCCATATTTTTTTGATATTCATCTGCAGCAGATTGTCTGTTTTCACTGGCAACCAGTTGATTTATTGCTTTTTCAACGATATCGCTTTTGAACTTTATCCAGTTCTCTGCATGTGAAGGTATTGCAATCAAAATCAGAAAAAATGCAATCAGAAGTCTTTTCATTTCAGTACCCCCGTGCATTTTTCCGCCACTTCCGCAACTTTCTTTATAGCCGATATCTGCGTCGCATTAAATACAGTTGCCGTCGCAGAAGCCGCCGTAGTAACACCGGCCAATACATTTGAAGCCGTATTCAAATTCTTTTCTTTTTGCTTGCCGGCCTCCGTATTGTCATTTCGTGTTTTGTTTGTATTTGCTGTCGCAGATGTTATCGTACCAGCCAAACCAGTCGTAGCCCCTACAACAGAAGATATCATCGCACCTTTTGCCCTATCGTCTATCTTTGAAATGTCTACATACTTATATTCACTACATACATCTACTATACTTTGTGCCTCTGATATATCTTCACCATTTAACCGTGCCTGCATCATTGATTGTTGCAAATCATCAACTGCTGATATGCAACTATTTATCTGTTCCCTTAACCCAACACTTACTTTATTAGTTCCTGCAATTACTGCGCCAGCTACATTAGTTGCCGCACTACCAGCCAACAAGCCTGTTCGCCAATTTCCTAAATTTTTAGATTGCTGGGTTAATTTATCTATCTCTGATTGATAATCTTTTAGTTGTTGCGCAATAGAAGAATATTCAGCCTCAAATTCCGCTGTAAAAGCCTCTGGGTCAAAATCCCCGCTTTCTTGCGCTTGATTTTTACTTTCTATTTCTCTCAGCTTTTCAAGCTTAATTTCCAATTCTTCTATCTTACTGTCTTTTGATGCCTTTACCACACCAGTTACTGTTGCGCCAACCCCCGTAGCTGTTCCAACACCAGTAACAGCCGTATTTATTCCCGCCATAGTCTTCAAACCAGACAACTCTTCGTCAATACCAACACACGCAGTATATGTAGCACGTAACGCATCATACAAAGACAAAACTTCTGCCATTGCAGTAACTGGTAAAAACATTAAAAATACGGCTATAAAACGCACCTTTCCCCACCACCTTGTTCAAGTATAGAAAATAAATAAGAACCACCGCAAGGAGTTTTTTGCCATTTATCTATATCGCTCTGATACATGTATCCGTATCAGCTTTTCGTACGTTTCATAATCTTGGCAAAATACGTCACTTTCTATCAAATTCGCTAAACCAGGTAAGCCATTCATCTTCGTCCGTTCTGGAATTATGCAATGACTGGTAGACGTGTAAAGCCACTTATTTGGTACAGGTAATATCTGCCCCGTCTTCTTATCACGACAAACTATCGTCCCCGCAAAACCAGTCTCGCCTAAAAACTTATTATTAGGTTTAACATACTTAGGTCTTCTGACAATCTGACCAACAAATGGACTGTTTGAATATGGATATGGTGTTATACTTAAAGACACAACCGCAACTAATTCACAATAATTATCAAAACGAACATCG
>CALXNF010000073.1 GCA_944389685.1 uncultured Alphaproteobacteria bacterium
ACCAAAAACAAACGAAAATAATACAGTTTGTATTTTTTTATTCATTTATTACCTGCTCCATTTGCAAGATAAAATCTGTTGCTGGGTCTATTAACTTTTCTATCTTATTCAAGAACTCTTTTGCTTCGCGCTGCATATTCAATTTCTTGAACGTATCTATAACTATAACAGTATCATTTTCAGACATATCTTCTTCTGGTTGCAAAGCTGTAGCTATTTCTATTTCGCGCAACGCCAAGGCTTTATACATATCTGAATTTTCTTCACAACCACGTTCTGCTAATGTGCTGTACGTATCCGCATTACGTAAATGAGATTCGTAATGAATATCATCTTCTGATATCAACCTTTGTTTCAACAATTGCTCTATTCGGGAACACGTAGACATTATCTTAGGTTCCCCATCATTTACCGTAACCGGCGCATTTTCAATAATAACAGCTAATTTTCCTGGACAACCACTTGCATAAGCCTTGTTCAACTCATTCATAGTTTCACTGTTTTCTGCTGTTGCCCCATTGCTAATAATGTTTACCATTTCATTTTCAATCGCGGCACACTGTTCCGAACTTAAAACATTTTTATTTACTGTTTCACTTTTATTATACCCTAAACCTAACATTAAACCACATGCAAACAAACCCGCTAAAGCTATGGCACTCCATACCTTATGACTTGTGCTACAACAATTTACAGCGCAAACGGGTGCTTGTTTCACTTTAACATTTTTATTTGTTTTTTTCATTTCATCCCCCCTAGTTATTAATATTATTCCACAATTCCATCACAAATTGTAATCTTTTTATCTGCCATCGACGCAAGATTCATATCATGCGTTACAAAAAGCATTGCCATTTTGTTTTTCCTTACAAGATTTAACAATAACTCAAACACAGAAGCGGCATGATTAGGGTCTAAGCTTCCGGTTGGTTCATCTGCTAATAAAATTTCTGGGTTATTTGCCAAAGCCCTTGCAACCGCTGTACGTTGTTGTTCGCCGCCAGACATTTCCCCAGGCAAATGCGATGCACGATGCGCAACATTTGCCGCCCGCAATAATTTTAAAGCCCTTACATTTGCACTACGTTCGTCAACCCCATTGGCAAGCATAGGCAAAACAACATTTTCCAACGCTGTAAAATCTGATAATAAATTATGTCTTTGATAAACAAAGCCTATTTTGCGGCGACGCATAGTTGTACGCATTTCATCATCCATCTTCTGTACAGGCGTCCCAGTAATCAAAATACTTCCTGCGGTTGGCTTATCCAGCAATCCAACACATTGTAAAAGTGTAGATTTTCCACTGCCCGAAGGTCCCACCAAGGCAATTATTTCCCCACGGTGTAAGTCGAAACCGCCACCGCGTAATATATGTAAAGGCTGTCCCCCTTCCATAAAGGTCTTTTTAATATCACGCACCGACAATACTACATCGCCCTGTGAAACCTTTGACAAAGAATTTAATATACCTGTCATTATAAAATCATTCCCTTTCCGTATTGTTTTGTAGCATTTTTTGTTTTTTTATTTCATCTAACATAATTTTTATTCTGTCTGGATGTATAAATATATGTGGCTCACTCCCAAGCAACTTTATAAATTCATCTTTTCGTTGCATCTTTCTTATCTGTTCAAGGTTACCCTTGTTTTCTATATAATATTTTATATCAATCGGTGCGTATCCATAACTTACACCATTTAGTATTTCAATTAAATCATTCAAAGATGCATTATCCAAGTTTATATCCATTAACTCTGGGTTTAACTCGGCTACTTTATAAAACAAATCTACAATTTGCGTCACAGCTGTTTTAGCTTTTTGCTTTATATAACCCACAAGTTGCTCTTTATCAGAATCAGATAAACCTTTAATAGGATCACACATTTTATGCATTATCTCAGATTTTTCTGTTTCTGTTAATGGTTGGATATCTGGATTATTCTTAGAAATTTTCTCAGTTTCAGATATCATCATTTCTGCATATTCTTGAGGTTTTTCTATACGCTTGCTATCAACCGTTAAAACGAAAAATAAAGATTGAACTTGCTCTTCAAATTTTTGTGGAGACATATTGTCTGGATATTTATATTGATGGAATAATTGAAACGAAAGCTTTATACCGTGACGCAGCAAAAAATCCTGATAATTTTTTGCACTGGATGACCACTTACCACCAGGCACGACGGTATTATAAACCAAAGTTTTAAAAATCAATTCCAATTTTTTATTCATTACGTAATACCTCTACAGGATCCGTGCTTGCCGCTTTCCACGCAGGATATAAAGTTGCTAAGAAAGCCAATAATATCGCCAAAAATGCTATACCAATAACCGTACCCGGTACTAGTTTAGACGGCAATTCAGATAAATAATATAATTCTGCAGGGAAAAGGTCTCGTCCTGTGGCCCACTGAAAGAATTGTCTAATTGGTTCTATATAAATGGCAATTATTACCCCAAAAACGGTTCCAAAAAATGCACCTAAAATTCCTATACTCGTACCAGACAATATGAAAATTTTCATCATAGAACGTCTGGATACACCAAAAGTACGTAAAACGGCTATATCTTTTGACTTATCTTTTACCAACATTACCAGACTAGAAACTATATTGAATGCGGCAACAATAACTATTAACAATAAAATCAAAAACATAACGTTTGATTCCACTTGCAAAGCCCCAACAAAACCACGATTTAAATCACGCCAATCTCTAACCACAAACCCATCTGGTAATAACCTTATTAACGCATCTCTAACCTCTTCTGTTTCTTCTGGATTTTTTAAAAATAAATCTATATGAGTAACTGCATTAGGTATATTTAGATACTTTTGTGCAGTTTCCAACGGCATAAAAACATACCCTGAATCATACTCATACATTCCCATAAAAAATGAAGACATTACCGGATATGACATAATTCTTGGCATAGAACCAAACGGTGTTGGGGTTGCATTATTGGCCGAAGCCAAAGAAATTTTATCCCCCATTGTAACACCCAAAGCCCTTACCAAAGAAGCACCTGCAACCAATTCGCCATCTTGTATTTTATCTAAAGACCTTCCATAAATTTTTGTTCCCGTTACGGTCTTGGCCGCCAAATCTTCCATACGAATTCCGCGAAACATTGCACCGGTATTATTACCATTAGCCATCGCCATAACCTGCCCTTCTGCAATTGGAACTATACCAATCGCATTTTCTGCAACGACTTTATTTTGCTTCATCTTATCAATTAAAAAATCGTAATCTTGAATCGCGCCATCTTGGTAATAAACAACTACGTGCCCGTTCATTCCGACAATACGAGACAACAAGGTATCGTGAAAACCGCCCATAACAGACATAACAACTATTAACGTTGCAACCCCTAAGGTTATGCCTATTAACGACACCCACGATATAACAGAACCAAAACCGCGTCTTTTCGCGGCAAGATATCTAAAAGCAATTTTTCTTTCCAATCTAGAAAACATCTAACAACCCTTTACATATCTGCGGTCAAGAAATCACGCAATGCAT
>CALXNF010000074.1 GCA_944389685.1 uncultured Alphaproteobacteria bacterium
AAATGCGGATTCATAAAGAAAATTATGCAGAATGCTACGCAAACATTTCGCATGGAAATCGCATTCCTGCCGAATATAAATGCTACGAAAACTAAGGTAGCCATAATAAACGCACGAATTGTTGCAACATCACAACCAGATAGAAATAAATAAAATAATAAACCCGCCCATGCACAAATTAAGGCAGGAATCCGAGCGGGAATTCGTTTGGTTATCGGAGAAATTAAGCGAAATATAAAATAGAATATTGCAAATAACCAACCAGATACTAATGTTATGTGAAAACCACTGATTGACCAAACATGTCCGACCCCTGTGGCAGTCCATATATCTCCGTCGGATTTAGGAACGGCGTTTTTATAACCTAAAACCAAAGTATCTACCAGAAAGGAATCGGACTTTTTATGTAAATAATTTCGAAGTGTCGAAATATTGTTGTCTTTACTTATTGATATAGTTTGGTAGTCTGTTAAATAACCTGTCGCGCTTAGACGATTAAAATATGCCCAACGTGCGTAATCAAATGCTTCCGGAGCGTCCGCAGAACTTGGACGAAATAAACCAACTACAGCATTAATTTTATCTCCGATATTTGGTAGTTTCATATCTTTGTTTGCTGATACTCTAATAATCGCGTTGCCTTTGCCTGCTTCAATGCTTTCTGCGTTTGTTTTTATATAAATTCTAGATTTGTCTTTTGTATAATCTATGTTTTCTATTGTGCCGATAATTTCTAAGTCGTGTAGTCCGTGCGGAATTTGTGGTGTGTTTATTATATGAGTAAAAGTTGCGGCGTAGCAGAACCCGAAAATGAATAAAGCCGGCATTTTTATTAACGGATGTATTTTGCAACATACAGAAAAAATTGTGATGATACCGAGTATGGTGCATAAAATAGTATTCGGTTCAAACGGGAAGTTAAAATAAAGACCTGCACCGAAGGCCATTAAAAATGGTACCCATAGAAATAATTTATCTGATTGATTTTGCCATAATTCCCGCATATAAAAATTATAGGAATTTATTTGTTTGCACCGCAACGAAAAATTTCGTATGATGGAAAGTCCATAAGGAGGCGTTTCTTATGGCAAAGTATACATTCATTACCGGTGGTGTAGTTTCCAGTTTAGGTAAGGGCGTCGCGGCGGCAAGTTGCGGCGCTCTTCTTCAATCGCGTGGCTACAGCGTTCATGCGCGAAAGTTTGATCCGTACTTAAATATAGATCCAGGTACTATGTCGCCGTTCCAGCATGGTGAAGTTTATGTTACTAATGACGGATTTGAAACAGACCTGGATTTGGGTTATTACGAAAGATTTTTAAGTATAAAACTTTCGCGTAACGATTCTGTGTCTGGGGGGCGCATCATACCGCCGCACTCAGATGTACGGTCGCCAGGATTATTGTCAACGTGTCGTTGACCATAAGCATTCAGGGCAATGGTTCGTATAACCGTTACCACGAACAACTGCGCCATAATGGGCGCAGTTAAAATCTTCAACTGTTTTTGTAAATTTTTTCATTACAGGCCCAATGCAGTACGGTACATTTGCGTCAGTTCATCTGCTTCATCCAGTTCATCTGGATCCATCTTGCGCAAACGTATCATTTGGCGAATATATTTAGGGTCAAACCCAGCAGATTTTGCTTCACTATAGATTTCTTTGATGTCAGCGGCAATGGCGGCTGTTTCTTCGTTTAATTTTTCAATACGTTCAATGATTCCAAGCAGTTGCTGGTTATCAATAGCACCATGATTTGCGTTTTTCATTGCAGATTTCACCTTGTTTTTTGATGGACTATATGATATATCATAAATCGAAAAAATCAAGAAAAACAAAACAGTAAAAAAGTACAAAAGAAGTGGGTTTATTATGAATAGATTTACAAAAATAACTTCATCAATTGGACCGAAATGTGAAGATAGAGAGACTTTAACAAAGATGATTCAGGCTGGTGTAAACGTATGCCGATTGAATTTTAGTCATGATACCGGCGACGTTCAGGGTAAAAAGATAGATTTAATTCGTGAGGTTTCTGCAGAATTAAATATGCCTGTTGCGATAATGATTGACTTACAGGGGCCTAAGCATCGTATCGGTAATTTTGTGACGGAAGATAAATATCCTTTGACTATCGGTCAAAAATTTACGTTTGATAACGATGCTACGCCAGGGGACTCTACGCGTGTTCAACTGCCAGACGCAGACGTTATGAAGTCATTAAACGTCGGTGACAGAATTTTGTTAAATGACGGTAAAATAGAAATGGTAGTTGATTCTGTTAAACCAAACAAAGTTGAGGCAACAGTTATTCGGGGGAGTGAGATTTGGTCTCGTCGCGGTTTTAATTTACCTGATACAGAAATTGCAACGTCTGTTTTGACAGAGAAGGACAGAACGGATTTGGAATATGCATTAACAAAAGAACCAGATTGGGTGGCAATTTCTTTTGTTCAGAAACCAGAAGATATTGCAGAAGTTCGTGATTTTATAGTATCTCATACGTCACATCCTGTAAAAATAATAGCAAAGATTGAACGACCAAATGCGGTTGAAAGAATTACAGAGATCGCGGCTGTTGCTGACGGTATAATGATAGCGCGTGGTGATTTGGCAGTAGAAGTTCCGTTTGAAAAATTACCTGCAATTTCACGTCATATTATTCGCGAATGCCGTAAAATGAATAAACCTGTAATTATGGCAACGCAAATGTTGGGGACTATGGTAAATAGCGAATTCCCAACGCGTGCGGAAATTACAGACGTTGCAAATACCGCTTATTTGCGTGCGGATTCCACCATGACCTCTGAGGAAACAACTATCGGTATCAATCCTGTAAATGTAATAAATACGATGAATAAAATATTGTCGTATGCTGATAGCGATGCGATTGCGAATCCATATGATTGGTCGCGCGTAGAAAACGTACCCGAAAACGACTGGTCACGCAGTGTCGCGTCAATGGCATATTTAAATAAAGCATCTGCAATAGTTGTGTTTGCACGTGATACAGTTGCAGCGACGGAAATATCTTGCCGTAAACCGGATATTCCAATTGTTGCAGTATGTCGGGATAGATTAATTGCTAATCAGCTATGTCTTGCCCGAGGTGTGTTCTCGATTTATGATGAGGAATTATTTGGTCAGCGAGACGCATTTAATTCGGCACGTAAATTCGGTGTAAACGAAGGTAAATTGGTTATTGTGGACGAAGATAAAATTAGCTTACGTACATTAGATTAATTCAAATAAAAATATTAATAAAGGTGACGGGAATTTATATTGACCGTCACCTTGTTTTTTTACTAAAATCACAGTTGAAATGAAAAGGTTGGTAG
Source organism: uncultured Alphaproteobacteria bacterium (assembly GCA_944389685.1). Classification (GTDB taxonomy): domain Bacteria; phylum Pseudomonadota; class Alphaproteobacteria; order Rs-D84; family Rs-D84; genus Enterousia. The sequence continues at coordinate 3,340 of CALXNF010000074.1, forward strand.
GGATTTTCTTCGCAACGTTATTGTTGGTGCTGCCTGCGTTTGGTGCGCAGTACAAAGCGGCCTTGGTGGCTGATATGGATACAGGTAAGGTTCTTTATCAAGAAAATGCCACGGTTCAAAATTACCCCGCAAGTCTTACAAAAATAATGACGTTATATTTAACTTTTGATGCACTGGAACATGGCCGTTTGCATTTGGATGATTATTTAATAGTGTCCCAATCGGCGGCGTCTGCTTCACCAGTTAAATTGGGATTGCAGGCTGGAAGTAAGATAAAAGTAGAAGATGCAATAAAGGCTTTAACTGTCTTAAGTGCAAATGATGTCGCGCGCGTTTTGGCGGAAAATTTAAAGGGTGGTATGGAGGGTAATTTTGCTGGTTTGATGACGCGTGTGGCTGGTGAAATCGGTTTGACTGGAACAAACTTTGAAAACTCTTCTGGGTTGCCCGATGATGATCATATGTCAACAGCGCGTGATATTGCCTTATTGTCTATGGCTGTATATAAGCACTTCCCACAATATTGGAAATATTTTTCTATAAAGACATGGACGTATAACGGAAAGACTTATACGAATGGTAATAGACTGTTAGGAACTTATCCTGGTTGCGATGGTATGAAAACGGGTTATACAAATAAGTCTCGTTATTCGTTGGTTGCGACGGCAAATCGTAATAATCATCATTTAATAGCGGTTGTATTAGGGGCAGAAAATAAAGATGTTCGTGCAAACGTTGCTACGCAAATGTTAAATCGTGGTTTTGAAGCGGTTGATAGTGGTGCCCCGACAACGACGGTACAAACTTATACAGCGCCTGTTCAGTCTTATAGTGCAGCGACCTCGCAAAATTCTTCTGGTGCTCAAACATTTAAAGCGGCATATGCTGCCGCAACCGCACAAAGTGCGCCAACGGGTAGTTATAGTTCTAACAAAGGCGGAAATGCCGGTGTACAATTCGGGGCGTTTTCGTCTAAATCTGCAGCCCAAACGCAGGTTAATACGGTTAAAAACAAACTTGGGGTTAACGCTGTAATTGAAACTGCACCAAATGGTATGTATCGAGTTAGGGCGAATAATTTATCTGAAAGTTCTGCACAGGATATTCGTAACCGTGCACAGAATAATGGTATAGATTGTTATGTTTTTCACTAAAGATAAAAACTAATGAACTCAAAAATAGAAAAATTAATAAAACAATTTGCAAAATTGCCTAGGTTGGGTTCTAGGGCGGGGCAACGTATCGTTCTTGCGTTGTTGCAAGATAAAACTGGGCGGGCAGAAAAATTAGCTAATGCTTTATTAGATGCAGTCGCAACGATTAGACCTTGTCCTATGTGCGGTGTTCTGACTGATAGTGATTCTGCGCTGTGCGAGTTCTGTAGAGATATGTCTCGGGCAAACGGGCAGCTTTGTATAGTAAGAGATTTGTCTGATGTCTGGACGTTAGAAAAATCTGCTGTGTTTATGGGACGCTATCATATTCTTGGCGGGCTTTTGTCCGGTGTTTCGGGGATTATGCCAGAAGATTTAAATGTTGCAACTTTGTCGGAACGAGTAAAGAATGAGAATATAAAGGAAATAATTTTTGCTTTACCTAATACCATAGAAGGGAAAACGACGCAACATTATGTAATGTCTATTCTCGGTGAAGGTGTGAACGCAAAGTTTTCTGAATTGGCATCTGGTGTCCCATTAGGTGGGGATTTAGATTATTTAGATGATGGAACCTTATCATTGGCATTTGGGGGGCGTAAAGAATTATGAAAACTGCTGGTGTGCAATCTTTACCGCCTGTGTCTGAAATGATGCGCTCTGCTGGGTTAGAGCCTAAGAAACAATTTGGACAGAATTTTCTTTTTGACTTAAATTTAACAGGACGTATTGCACGAAGTGTTCCAAATATAGAAAATGTTACCGTGGTAGAAGTTGGGCCTGGACCAGGTGGTTTAACGCGTGCGTTGTTGTTGGCTGGTGCGAAACAAGTTATTGCTATAGAAAAAGACAAAACAACTAGGTCTATACTTGATAAGATTGTTGACGCGTCAGATGGGCGGTTGACTGTAATTTATGATGATGCGTTGAAAGTTGACTTAAGCAAGTTAGGCGTCAAAGAATATGCGATTTGTTCTAATTTACCTTACAATGTCGGGACAGAGCTTTTAACGCGCTGGTTAGTACGTGTTGCAAACGGAGACACGATAAGTTCGATGACGTTAATGTTTCAGCGAGAGGTTGCACAGCGTATTACCGCTTGTTGTGGTGACGTGCAATACGGACGTTTAGCTGTACTGGCTTCGTTAGTTGCAGATGCTAAAATTTTATTTAATGTTCCTAATACTGCATTTGTACCGAAACCAAAGGTACAAAGTGCTGTTGTTTCTGTTATTCCAAACAAAGAAAAAATACGAAAGATAAAAGATATAAATAAAATAGAAAAAATAACAGCCAAATTGTTTGGTCAGCGAAGAAAGATGATACGCAGTATAATGCCAGACGTTGATTGGACTAAATATGGTTTATCAGGAACAGAACGTGCAGAAAATTTAAAACCAGAAGTATTTGCCAACTTAGCACTTGATTTGGTATAATAATTCATATTCGGAGAGAGAAGATGACGTTCCCAATATTGATATTTTTTGGTATATTATTTTTGTTAGTCTGCGTTTTACGGGTTGCCCGTATAGGAGCATTAGTGGCGTTTTTGTTTGCCGGTATAATATCTGGACCTTATTTATTAAATCTATTTCAATTATCAGAAACCTGGACCTTTCTTGGGGATCTGGGTATATTATTTTTATGGTTTAATCTTGGACTTGGCATAAATATGCACCGTTTATTGGAAATGCGCCATACGATTTTTGGTTTTGGTGCGGGGCAGGTATTAATGGTCGCTGTGATGCTGTTCCCGATTTTAGCTAGTTTTACTTCTTGGTCGATTCTTGGCTGCATAATGGTTGCATTGTTGTTGGCTATGTCAAGTACATCAGCTGATATTCAGTTTCTAACAGATAGTAATAAGTTAAATACAAATATGGGGCGGCAGACCTTTTCGATTTTACTTTTCCAAGATTTATTATCAATACCTTTACTTGCCATGTTGCCCGTTTTTGCTGGTAAGACATTTAATTTAGGGGCAACAGCGATAGATATTTTGGTTTTATCGATTGCTTTGATTTTAGGTGTTGTGATAGTCGGTCGTTTCATTTTAAACCCACTGATGAAGCTTGTTGCTAAATTAAAATCTAGAGAAGCATTTTTACTTGCGATAATGATAATGATTATTGTAGGTGCTGTGGCTATGGATTTGATGGGATTGCCAACTGGTTTAGGGGCGTTCTTAGCAGGTATGCTATTATCAGAAACGATTTATCGACATCAGGTAAGTGCAGAAATATCACCTTATTCTATGCTGTTCATGGCGTTCTTTTTTGTAGCATTGGGAATGGGGTTAGATTTATCACTGCTTGGGAAATATTGGTATGTGGTATTAATTGGTGTAATAGTTTTGGTCGTTATAAAATTTAGTGCCATTTTCATAGTTGCTCGTGTACGTAATGTTTCCGTTCCTGACGCAGCAATGATTGCATTGATACTGGCGCAGGGCGGGGAATTCGGTTTGCTAATGTTGCAAACGATGAAAGTTGCGGGTATAGACGCGTTGCCTCAAGCTCATCAAGAAATTCTGACCGCCATAATTATCGTATCAATAATGTTAACGCCTATATTGATGGCAATATTTGATATTTTACGGAAGAAGGGATGGATTTTGTCTAACTACCCTATAAAATCTGTTGAAGACAAAGAACATGGCGTTAAACCAAGTGTAATAATATGCGGCTTTGGGCGAGTCGGTCAAATTATTGCCGAGATGTTAACTGCAGAAAATATACCATATATTGCAATAGATTTAGATGTAAATGCCGTTATGCTTGGAAGGGAACGGGGGTTTAACGTCGTATACGGCAATACAAGTAGTGATGCCGTGTTGCGCGATTTCGGTTTAATGCCGCGTCGTACAAAAGCCGTAATTGTCGCATTAGATAATGTAAGTACAGCTCGTGATACTATATTAACAGTGCGAAATATTGCACCAAGGGTAAAGATATTTGCACGTGCGCGAAATCTTGCAGATAGTAAGGAGTTATTAAAAGAGGGGGTTACAGAAGTTTTACCGGAAACGATAGAATCTTCATTTATCTTAGGGCGAGGTTTGCTTTTGCACTTAGGGGTGACGGAAAAGCGAGTAAACGATTTGCTAGATGACTTACGTGCTGATAATTATGCCGGCGTTGGTAAGACAATAGCAGATAATGCTTAAAATATTTGAATAAAAATAATAAAGGTCCCTGAGGGGACTTTTATATTTGCTTTTATAAGCTTCTGTTGTTATATTTTCTGAAACGGGGAAGAAAAGATGAAAAGTAAAGTTTGGAAATATATCGGAATAATTTTGGCGGCAGTGTTTGTCGATCAATTAACTAAAGGAATTTTATTATACCTGATAACGGGAAGCGTACCTTTATATGGTCCTGCATGGGACGTTGTTGGGGTGCCTTATTTGATGACGCAAGTATGTAATATCTTTAATATAGTATTTACGTGGAATCCTGGGGCTTCTTTTTCTATGCTGCGCGCAATAGGTGAAGCTGCGCCAATGGTTATAATATTAGGAACTAGTTTCATCATAGGGTTCCTTGCTTATTACTTGTTTACCAGGGCCCCAAAATATGAGAAAGCACCGCTGGCACTTATAGTTGGGGGAGCAATTGGTAATTTGATAGATCGTGTTCGTTTCGGTGCTGTAATTGATTTTTTAGACTTTCATATAGGGGGCTGGCATTATCCGGCATTTAATGTGGCGGATATGTGTATTGTTATTGGTGTTGCTTGGTTAATATTAAATTTTGTATTAGCACGTCGTCGTTGTATAAATTCAGTTAAATCAAATAAGGGTGGTAAATAATCATGGTAAAATATATGGATAATAATTCTGGTTTTCAGCAGTGGAATGCGGCCCGCGATGCGACAAAGAAAAAGTCTCCTTTTTTGGGGATGCTTTGGTGGTTTGTGTTGTTCTTGACCGCTTGGTGGGTAATGTCATGGTGGATGGGACCTAAACAAGTTCAACAAAATGCGGAAGTACAAGAAATAGAAACCGTCGATTTGTCAAAAGTTCCCGTAACGAAAATTTCTTCCGATGATTTAACGGCCGATGTTCAAGGGTTGCGTATATCGAAGATAGAATTATTAAAATTCGCGGCAGATGCATCTAATGCTGAAAGCGGGCCTGTGACGTTATTGGGCGCAGACGGGGCTTTTGCAGAAGTTGGTTTGCTATCAACTGGTACCGCGGCACCTGTCGCAACAACAGTATGGTCAGAAAAAAATGACGCGGCAACGTGGAAGAACTCTGATGGGGTAGAGTTTTCAAGAACTATAAAAATTGACGGTTATGTAATATCAATTGCTGATACAATAAAAAATGCGTCAAATAAAGAAATTTCTGTTGCACCTTATGCGCGAATTGTACGTGCGAATGATATGGTATCGTCTGCGGGGGTTTATACAGGTGCAGTGGCATTTGTAAATTCGGACCTAGAACATGAAGATTGGCCACGGATAACAAAAAAATCATATGCGTATTCCACGACAAACGGTTTTATCGGTTTCGTTGATCAATACTGGGAAACGGTTTTATCTATAGATAGCGCGGATCAGACCATGCGGGTTAAAGCATTAGGGAATATGTTCCAGGCAGATGCCGCTGCAAACGTAGTTGCCGTACCTGTTGGTGCCGAGAAAACAATAACTACTAATTTATATATGGGGCCACGTGATCGAAAGGAATTGTTAGAGGCAAATACTATAATTACAGGAATTGATCAAACGGTTGATTACGGTTGGTTCTGGTTCTTTGTTCGACCGATATTATGGTTACTGCATATATTGAATTCTTTGGTTATGAATTATGGGGTTGCAATAATTATAATGACTTTATTATTGCGTTTGGCAATGTGGCCATTGACCAGGAAATCATATGTGTCTATGATGGCAATGCAGAAAATGCAACCAGAAATGGCGCGTATACAAAAGTTATATGCAAACGATAAAGCTCGTATGCAAATGGAAATGATGCGCCTATACCAGACACATAAAACGTCGCCGATGTCTGGATGTCTGCCGATGTTGATACAGATACCTATATTCTTTGCGTTATATAAAGCACTGTTGATATCTGTACAGATGCGTAGCGCGCACTTTTTGTGGATATCTGATTTAGCGTCAATGGATCCGTATTTCATATTGCCAATATTGATGGGATTAACGATGTGGTTCCAACAGCATTTGCAGACGGCGTCAACAACTGATAACGCCAATAAAAATGATGTGACCGTTCAGACGCAGAAAGCAATGAAATGGATGCCATTAATATTTACAGTCTTATTTGCTTGGATGCCAGCAGGGTTGGTGTTGTATTGGACTGTATCAAATATATTTGGTATAGGTCAGATGTATTATATTAAACGTATAAATAAGTGATTAAAGCGCCGTTATAGGCGCTTTAATTTTTTATATAATGCTTTTGGCGTTTGAATGGTTGGTGCATGCATATTTAAATAATATTTACACAGATTAACGCAAGTTTTTATATTTGTTGCATGAGCGTTTAAATTTGGAGCAGTGTTGTTTTTTATTTTTATGAAACACCACCCATTAAGTTCTAATAAATGCATAGACCTAGCAGTTAACGTGATAGGAATGATATAACCCTTACACACGAATTGAAGCATCATATATTGTTTGTTCTTTATTGGAAATATCGGTGCACAATGTCGCGGTGGTCGACATAATAGGCGCGGTAAAAATTTAGAAGTGTTTTTTGAAAATCCAATGATAATCATATTAAAAACCTTTTATTTGAAAGAAATTATTCAATCCAACCGCGTTTTTTTGCGGCACAACCCAGTACGTCCATTGCGCGTCGCCATAAATCTGCGGCTTTGTTTTCTGCCCAGATATATTGATGGGGGGCTCTGCGTTTATCACCGAAACGTTTCATTACGTTTAATTGTTCTTCGGTAATCTGCCCAGATAAATAAAGCTTTGTAATTAACGTTTCTACGTCCAACAGTTCGCAAGGCTTACGCGTAGAAATGATTTTGTTTCGGGCGAAACCATTTTGCACGGATTTAGAATATAGGAACCAGAACCATAATTGCTCAGCGTTTTGAAATTTTTCTGCACAGTAAGTTGCGTTTGATACGTTTTGAGTTTTCATTTTCTCTACTCCTTTTATCTGTTGTATAAATGTGATATATAACCAAATAATTGTAGTCTGTAAAAGATTACAACCTTTGGTTGAAAGACGAATCAGAAATTCGATTCGTTTTAGGATTTTTTCTTTTGTGCTCGAATCGATAAAATGTTAAGTTTTATAAGTTCGTGCAAATTAAAATGCGCCCCAAAGGCGCATTTGTTAAATGATATTTATATATTTGTGTGTTAGTTAAATAATGATACCTCCATAAAATTTCAATACATTGTTAAAAATAACCCCGCGTTTTAGCGGGGGATTTTTATAGTATAGGCGGGAAACAATCACCACCAGTTTCTGGACAGCAATTAAACCCTTGTTCACCCATATCTGTATAGATTTCACCTGGGCAGCATCCATATTCATCAGGCAAAGCCCCGCCTTCACATGTAATTACGTTCGTAACGGTTTCTGCTGTTTCCGTTGTTGTTTCTGCAAATGGATTTTGAATTACATCTCCTTCATACGTTAAGCCTAAAATATTTTTATTGTAGTCTTCATCGCCTTCCATCCCTGTTAACCCGCCAATTTGTCCAGTTGAAGTTTGTTTTTGGGTGACAGTACCATACGTATCTGAAAATGTATCAAGTTGATTCTGGTAATATGCGTCTTGTCTGGCATTGTTGATTGCCTGATAGTTCAAGGACTGACAGTACGCAAGTACTGTTCTATAATCATAACCAGATTGTGCAATATCGCCCGCTTTAGCTGGATCTATATCCCATAAACCATCATCTGTTTTATTTGTACAATATGTTTCAAGATTGAAAGAGCGCACCTGACCAACCCAAGAAGGATCTGAGGGGTCAACAGTTGGCTTTTCTGATACCCAGCCATCAAATCTCTTATTGCGTCCGTCTTCCAGTCTTGTATCTTTTTGAACAGTTTCAACAGAACAATCTTTCCCGTTAGCAGAACCGCAGGTGATAACCAAATCCATAGGAGAATATACGGTGATACGTGTACCTGCCGCAATTGAAAATGGTGGAATTGTATTGTCCATCGCATCAACAATTAATTTTTGAGCAACCTGATTCCATGCAGTAATGATTTCGTTCTTTGCTAATTCAGAAGAACGTATTTTACCAGATTGAACAACTGTATTATTATCCAAGTCAATCTGGTTTATAAATGCGTCTGAAATAGGTGCAATCATATTAACTGCAGCAGGAACGATTGCTGTCAACATTGGCATAACAAGTTGTTCAACATAGTCCGTACTGCCGTGTCCTGGAACGCCTTGACGTCCCTGAGAATCTCCAGAAAATGGAGCATTATTATCGTTGAAATTAAATTCTACTCCACTTGGTAAAATGAACTGATACCATTTTATTTCCATACGACCAATAGATTTATAAGGCCCTGGTAATTCTCCGGCCACATAACCCAACATCAATGTACCAGTTGGTATAACAATTGTTCTGCCGTCATCTGCATAAACGTTTCTATCCACGGTTGCGCGTACAGGTAAGGATTGACCTTTTTCATATAATTTTGGGTCTGCACGAACTTCTGAAACGATTGTTGCAGGAATTGGTTTATATTGACGTAAAACAAATCTTCTATCAAATGGGTCAGATGAAAATACCGCTGTGCCGCTTGTCCCCACAATTATATCTGATTTCGGTGCTGCTTTTAGGTTTAATCCTACTATTTTTTTGCTGTCCTCTGGTAGTGCGCCCACCTGAATCCCCATTTCTTCGTCGGTTAATTGTCTGGCCTTTGCGCCACTCTTCTCATTTATAGGATTAGACAGCTGTGGTAACGCCCCGTTTTGTATCGTCGTATAACCTATGTGTTCCGCATCGGTACCGATTTTCTGTGCGTTGTTATTTATATCTGTTATGATACCGTTATCTGGGTTATAGACGCCTGTCGGATTTTCACAATTCTTATCAGAAAAAGGATAATAATAATATGTTCCACCCAGCGGACGAATCCAACCGCTTTGTACACCAGATAGATTATAACCCGGCATTGCGAAATCAGAACACGCCTCCGGCGGACGAACATATTCTGGTTCGGTCGCAACAATCTCGACCTTTTCTTGCGGTATCGGTTTTTCATCAAATACAAAAGAATCCGACGGTGCAATTATTTCTAAGTCTTCTTTTATTTCCTCTTTATAGACTGGTTCTTTTACTGGTTCCGGTTCTGCTATTATTGGTTCTGGTTCCGGTTCTGGTAATTCCACTTTTTTTGCCCCCAAAACTAAAACCACCTTTTCAGTGTTTTTCATAATGTCAGGATTGCTTGCTGCACGCCAATCTATGTATAATGCAGCAGCATGCGCATCTTCGTACGTAGTCGGTTTATAGGTTAAATCAATAGAACAAGAAGTATTAGAATCAATCGTTATACCCGTCGTGCAGGTATTCTTTTGCGTTAACCCTTTTGCTTCTTCTGAAATTCGAACGTCCATAATTTTTACAGCGTCGCTTGCAGAAATTTTTATCGTTTCATTATCCGTATCACCAACCGTGACATTCGTCATTTCTATTGAATCAGGTACTATGTTTAATATTATAGCTACGTCATCAACGTTTTCTATTTTATTTTCTTCTTTTTTAGTAAGCAAAAGAGTTAATAAAATTAAAACAACTATAAACGCAGCCGCCAGCAACAACCATTGAATGTGCTTTGGTGTGTTTTTTCTTAAATCAGAAAATTGCTGTTTTAACTTATTCATGTTCGCCCGCAATTAAATTATAAGTATCAATGGTTTTACTGAATGCGTACCACACTGCAGCTTGTACCACTGAAATCTGTTAGCTTATTACATAACTCTTGCGCTGTATTTACGTCAGACAAAGGACCGATACGTAAGCGATATAAACGTCCCGTTGTCGATTCTGAGCCTAAATCACCTACACCTTCTTGATCTACGGCATAGAATACCATGTCTTTATATGGTGTTAAAATACCAGTTCCGTTTTCACCGCTAAATTTTGCAAGCAAGTTTGCCCAATAATCGTCAAGGGCTTTTACAGAGGTATCAGATTTCAGCTCAACCGCGACACCTGTTTGATTGCTTGTAATTAATGGAATGTTCGATTGCGGTAAAAACGAACCTGCTGTTAACCGTTCCGCAGGTATCATCGAAAGCGTGGTGCCGTTTCCTGACGTACTGCCGTACATTGCAGTCGGTAAAGCATAACCTGCAGGTGCATAATAACCAGTCGTTGTACCGGTTGGCATATTACCTATCATCATAGGTGTTGTTGTATACCCATTCGCTGATGCATTTATTGCGTTAACATTGGCAGTATAAGCGATATTATTCAGCGATTGACCGGACATTATACTTTGCGCAACGTTTGCTTCAGCCAGTGCCATTACAGACGCCGTATCAGCAATTAAGAACGGTTTTTCGCGTTTTTTGATGCAGACTATTCTTTGACCGCTGCGCAGCACCATATCACCAACGGCTTCTACAATCAGCAGACGTCCGTCTTCGCCATCTGTACGGAAGCTTACTGGGGATTCACCGCCTTCTATTAATAATGATACAACTGGACGTTGCGTCATAGAAATTACTTTATCGCCAAAGTCAATGTATGTAAATATTTGGTCACGCCATACGCGTTCGGGTGCAATTACATAATCATCTGGGTTGGGGACATAAATGTCTAAGTCAAAACGGAATTCAGACGGATCAATTTTCATAGATTTTATCCATCCATAATCTTCCCCGTCCACCCCGATGGTGTTCGTTGCATTAGAAACTTTTTTAAATATTGATGAAGAAGTACCTGTCCCACTTGTTGTACCTGTGGCATTAGGCAGCGTAGAAGTGCCGTCCAGCAAAACCTCTACTTGAGAATAGGTGATTTCACTTGAATTTGACGGTTCGCTTCGTAGGTAGAATACATACTTATTCCCAGATTCCCCCGTCACAATTAAATTTGTATCTGAACCTTGGTTGCTGGTTGCTGGGGTAATATACATTGTGCTGCCCCCCTGCGTTGCGTCAATAGAAAACAGACCGTCGTTACCAACTACTGCATCTGCAATTTTTTCACCAGCCGGCAGAGTTATTAAAGTTGTCATTCCATTACGAAGCTTTACAGGCAGAACGCTTCCTTTAGACCACGTTAATTCGGCATAACCAGGTTTAATGCTGCCAGATGCCATGTTCGCCGTTGGGTTGTCCCACGCGCTTTGTATGCCATAATTAATTCCAGCCGCTGATGCGATACCTGCATATATAATCCCAATACATAATACAGATATATTTAACTTTATAGCCTTTGCAAATGTCATACCTATTCCTTCCGTTTCGTTTTTTATTCGCTTTCTAAATAACCTGTGTTTAGTGGATCGCCGTTGCCAGATTCAATTATGTATTCTGAAACGCGTATCCCTAACGGGTTATTAAAACGATCGGACCATTTCATTTCTGTACCGTCGTTAATGTCCAGCTTCATTCTTATTTTATACTCTTTTTTGTCCATCTGTCTATTATTATCTGCACAAAAATACCTAAACTTGACGGTGTATTCATTATCATTAAAAGGTTCAATTGCACCGTTATCAAATTCTACAGAGCAAGAAAACTCAAAATCTGGTACACCGCTCATCCAAGCGTTCCACATATTTGTTTGGGTAAACTCACTATATACTTCTGGGGTTGACCAGGCGTAAACGACACCGTTTGAATCGTTCCCCCATTTTGTTCGCATTTCCCGTGCGTCTGGTACAACCTCGTTTCTTGCACGAACATATTCGCGCATGAAAGACCTTATATAGCCGTCCATATTTTCATCGATTGGTACCATTTCGTACAATCTAATCTGTAGGTCGTTCTTTGGTTCAGACATCAAAAAGAACACTTGCGGTCTGTCTAAAGGGTACATGTTATATAGCGTCACGCCAAGAACCCCAAGCACGACAAGCATCGCTGCAAACACAAAAGTTAACAGTCTAGACAATAAAATTGGCGGTTCTACGCGGTCTTGCAATGACTTCCTCTCCCTTTTTATAAAAAGATTGTAGAAAAAAATGCAGGGTATACGCAAGTGAAAAGTGTACTAAAAACATAATTTTCTTTTAAGAAGTTTCAGTTTTTACTTGCAGTGGTTGTTTTAAAAAAGTATAATAATTTCCGCTTGATTTTCTGTTTATGTGTGCTATCTTTACGCAGACTGCGGGGTCAGACGGTGCGCAAGACAGGTAGTTTACAGTTAGATAGGGGCATAGTTCAACGGTAGAATATCGGTCTCCAAAACCGCGGATGAGGGTTCGATTCCTTCTGCCCCTGCCAGAAAAGCCTAGAGAGCGGGTTGTTTTTAGGTAGTTGAAATATAGGTTTTTTTTATGAAAAAAATGCTAGATTATATAAAATCTGTTCGTAGTGAATGGTTTAAAATTGTATGGCCATCGCGCGACGCTGTTGTTCGTGCGACGATAATGATTTTGATATTTTCTGGTTTAGCGGCGTTGTTCTTTTTTGTTATAGATAGTATTTTGAACGCGCTGGTTGGGTGGATTTTCTAAACGGGCAAAGGAAGTTATTATGGAAGATAAAATGCAGTGGTTCGTTGTGAACGTTCATACCGGATGCGAAGATAAAGTGGCGCGCGGTTTACGTGAACAGATTGATAAGCGTCGTTTAAACGCTTATTTTGGTGAAATATTGGTTCCGACGCGTGAAATTACTGAGATAAAAGCAGGAAAGCGTGTAAAAACAGAAAAGAAATTTTTCCCTGGTTATATCGTGGTTCAAATGGTAATGAATAACGAAACGTTTTCATTAGTAAAATTGATGCCACAAGTTGTTATGTTTTTGGGGGCTAAAAATAAACCTATTGCTGTAAGCGAAGAAGAAGCGCGTCGCTTGCTGAAACAAGTAGAAGAAGGCAGTGTTGTTACCGAAGATGTTGTATATGAAGTCGGGCAAGAAGTACACGTTATAGATGGACCTTTTGCAGGTTTTAACGGTGTTGTTGCGGAAGTTGATAATGTAAAGCAGAAAATGACTGCGACGATATTAGTATTTGGTCGTGAAACGAGTGTAGAGTTAGATTTTACGCAGGTTGAAAGAGTATAAGTTTTATGAAAGGTCTGAGTAAGATCGAGTAAGAGTTTTGTCGATTTTAGTAAAAAATCGTCAAATCGTGGTAGGTGCGCCCCATCGAACCACGAACAATAAACAAAAAATGGAGTGAATAAAATGGCAGCAAAAAAAGAAGTAAAGGGGATTGTTAAATTAGTTGTCCCCGCAAAACAGGCGAATCCTGCGCCACCGATTGGGCCGGCGTTGGGTGCTGCTGGTGTGAACATTGCAGAATTCTGCAAACAGTTTAACGATAAAACGGCTGATAAAGAGCCAGGAATGCCAATTCCTTGCATTATTACCGTTTATACGGATCGCAGTTTTGAATTCATTATGAAACTGCCACCGGTATCGTACTATATTAAAAAAGCGTTAAAGCTGAAAATTGGTTCGCATAAACCGGGTCGTGATTTCGTTGGTACAATAACCAAGGCGCAAATTCGCGAAATTGCTGAAAATAAAATGCCGGACTTGAATTGCTCTACCATTGAATCCGCTATGAACATCGTTGCGGGTCAGTGTCGTTCAATGGGCGTAAAGGTGGAGGAATAAGATATGAAAGCGACAAAAAGACAGCAAACTTGGGCAAAATTAGACCAAGATAAAGTTTATTCTTTGGCTGAAGCCATTGACGCTTTGCGTGAATACACATCAAAGAAATTTGATGAAAGTTTAGAGGTTGCAATCCGTTTAGGTGTTGATGTTACAAAGGCAGATCAGAACATTCGTGGAATGGTATCTTTGCCAAATGGCACTGGTAAGAAGGTTCGCGTTGCGGTATTTACGTTGAACGCTGCTGACGAAGCCAAGAAAGCGGGGGCAGATGTTGTTGGCGGTGAAGATTTGATTGAAAAAGTTGCGGCCGGTGAAATTAATTTTGACCGCGTAATTGCGACTCCAGATATGATGCCAAAAATGTCAAAAGTTGCAC
>CALXNF010000075.1 GCA_944389685.1 uncultured Alphaproteobacteria bacterium
CACAATAATTGAAAAAAATTATAGTTATGTTTATTTTTATGCTTCTGCCCACAATTTTATGGGCAGAAGAAAATAAAACAAAAACTACAGAAATATCAATGACCGCAACCGAAGTTATGCAATTGGCTGGTGCGATGGTTGATAAGGGGGATTTTGAGCATGCAACGCAACTATTAACTAAAACACCACAAACTGGTGTTTTGCCGTTGGAAATAGAACGTTGGTTTTTATTAGGGCAAATTGCCCAAAAGCAGGGTGATTACGATAAAGCCATAGAAATATATAGTGAACTGCTAGATAAGTTTCCAAATTTGGCTAGAGTGCGTTTTGAGTTAGCCGTTTGTTATATGCATACTGAAAAATGGCAACGTGCAGATTATCATATGCGTCTTGCAATGGCTGATGATGAGTTACCGGTGTCTGTTAAAAATTTAATGAATTATTATCGGTATATAATCAGGCAAAATAAAAATTGGAATGTATGGTTTAATTTTGGTGCCGCACCAGATAATAACATAAATAATGCAGTCGGTGGGACCGAGTGTATAGAATTTATGGGTACATTATGGTGTAATGAATTGGTTGAACCTGTGTCTGCCGTAGGGTTAAACCTTACTATTGGTGGAAGTTACGAATTTAAATTATCTGACCAATGGCGGTGGAAATCCGATGCGAATGTTTATACGAATGTATATGACAAGCACGCTTATGATGACTTATATATTTCTGCATCAACGGGACCACGTTTTGTTTGGGAAAAAGGCGATGTCTGGTTAGCCGGTATTGCGTCAAGACGTTGGTATGGTTGGGATGAATATAATTGGTCCGCTGGGGTTCGTTTAGATACGAACTATGACTTTACAAATAAATTGTCTGGTGGAGTTTATTTAAGATTTATGAATAATACCTATGATGAATACGGTGATTTTTTAGATGGACAAACATATTTTGCTAATTCAAGAGTGTTTTATTCATTTAACTCGCGCATATATATGTCTTTATCTATAGGTTTACAGCGCGAGGATGCGGTAAACCCTATTTATTCGTATTGGCAACCGGTTTCGTCTATCGGCATTGGTGCGGAATTACCATGGGGTTTTCATGTATATTTTGAACCAGCTGTTTATTGGACTTTGTATGATGATGAAAGGTTTGCTGTTAAAGATAATGAGTATGTTAAGATTGTAGAAAAAGATTTTACTCATATGTATTCTTTGGCCTTATCTAATAATAAATTTGATCTTTGGGGATTTGTCCCGACTTTAATGTTTAATTATACTAGACGAGACTCAAATATATGGCAGCGTGAGTTTGATAAATTTTCAATTTCTTTTTCAATGCAACAACGATTTTAACTTGGTAACTTGATTTATTGTTTTTTCAATGTTATAGTTACTTCCGCATGAGTTTTTAGGGCGCGTCTGCAGTGATATGACTGACAACCATGGAGTAGACTAAACCCAGGTAAAGTTATAAATCAGGGTGGCACCGCGCAACCAAAATTGCGCCCCTGTAAATAAATCTTTTCGGGTGCCGAAATCCAGTCTTTTCCGCCCCGAATAAATAAAAAAGGGACCATTATGTTATCTTTAAAATCTAAGTACAGAACGCATACTTGCGGCGAACTGAATAAACAGAACGTTGGCGAAGTTGTTACTTTGTCTGGCTGGGTGCATCGTAAGCGTGACCATGGCGCATTATTATTCGTTGATTTGCGTGATAATTACGGTATTACTCAGTGCGTTTTTGATGGCGGTAATGAAGTATTGGAAAAAGTTCGTCCAGAATCAGTTATTAAAATTACAGGTACCGTCGTGGCACGTGATGCTGCTGCCATCAACGATAAAATACCAACCGGCGAAATAGAAATTAAAGCAGAGTCTTGGGAAGTTTTGACAAATGCAGAAGTTTTGCCTTTCCAAGTTTTTGGCGATGATGATTCTGTGTCTGAAGATTTGCGTTTAAAATATCGTTATTTAGATTTGCGTCGCGAATCTTTGCATCGTAATATTTTGATGCGTAATAAAATGATAAAGTTCATTCGCGATAGAATGTGGGAAATGGGGTTCTCGGAATTCCAGACGCCTATTTTAACTGCTTCTAGCCCAGAAGGTGCACGTGATTTTATCGTGCCATCTCGTTATCATCACGGAATGTTTTATGCTTTACCTCAGGCGCCACAGCAGTTTAAGCAATTAATTCAAATTTCTGGTTTTGATAGATATTTCCAAATTGCACCTTGTTTCCGTGATGAAGACTTGCGTGCAGATAGATTGTTAGAGTTCTATCAATTGGATTTGGAAATGTCTTTTGTTGACCTGCCAGATATTCAAGCAGTTGGTAATACTTTATTGCCGGCAATCATCAAAGAATTTGTACCGGATGCAAATATCTGTCCAGAGATTCCACATATTCCATTTGATGAAGCAATGTTAAAGTATGGCAGTGATAAACCAGACTTAAGAAACCCGATAATTATTTCTGACGTTACAGAAATATTCCGCGGTTCTGATTTTGGTATCTTTGCAAATGCTATAGAGCAGGGTGCGGTCGTCCGTGCAATTCCTGCACCAAATTCTGCAGATAAACCACGTTCTTGGTTTGATAAACTTGGCGATTATGCTGTTAAAGAATTAGGTTTAGGAGGATTAGGTTATATAGTTTTTGCAGATGAAGCAAAAGGCCCTGTTGCAAAGAAATTAGATGCGGAACGTATCGCAAAACTGCGTGAAATTTCTGGTGATAATTCTTCGTTGTTCTTTATATGCGACAAAGAAGATGTTGCCGCAAAGGCTGCAGGTAAATTGCGTAATAAACTTGGAGAAGATTTAGGTTTGATTGATCCAAAAGAATTCCGTCTATGTTGGATTGAATCTTTCCCGTTCTTTGAAGAAGATGAAGAATCTCCTACAGGATTGGCATTTACGCATAACCCGTTCTCGTTCCCGATGGCGACTTTGGAAGAATTAAAAACAAAAGATCCATTATCTATTAAAGCTGCACAATTTGATATGGTATTAAACGGTGCAGAAATATGTAGTGGTGGTTTACGTAATTATAATCCTGAAATTATGTTGCGTTGCTTTGAAATCACGGGCTATGATGAAGAAATCGTTAAGCAGAAGTTCGGTGGAATGTATACAGCTTTTCAATATGGTGCACCGCCGCACGGTGGATGTGCGTTTGGTTTGGACAGACTTGTTCAAATTATGTTGAACGAACCGAACTTACGTGAAGTTGTTATATTCCCAACCAACCAACGTGGTCAGGACTTGATGATGGGAAGCCCAAGTGAAGTCACAGAAAAGCAACTTCGCGAGGTTCATATACAAGTTCGTAAGAAGGGATAAAATTTTGCTATATACAAGAAAAACAAGGTGGCCATTGGCTGCCTTGTTTTTTATAAGAAATCAAACCTATTAAAATTTTTTTCTGTTTGCATATAATTTTTTGATAAAAAATGGAGCGGGAATGAATTCTGAAATTGATAAATTGGCAGATATTTTAGGCTTAAGTACATATCAAAGAAATGTTTTAAAGTCTAATCCAGATGTTTATAAATTATCAGGTTTAATAAAACGCGGAAGTGCTTTGTATGCTCCACGTAATATGACATCAAATAAGGTGCTTAATTTTTTGTATGTACTATTTTTTGGGAAAGCAGCCGACTTAATAGGTTGTGATAAAATGCTGGTAAGAAATACGCGTGGTATAGAGTTTTGTTCGGGTGGTTTTTATAGTGCACCGATAGGAAGAAAATACAGATATTATGCAGATGACAATGGAAATATAATAACGCGTGAAAGTTTCATGCAGGAAACAAGAAAAAGATAAAATCTTTTTCTTGCTTAGAATTTATTATGTGTTTTTATAAAATCTTTCATAAAAGTAGAATCAAAATTTTTCATAATTTCTGATAAAGAGTATTTCCTTGAACCGTCAGTGTTTATAACAAGGTTTATCGGGGCAGGTATTGGTGAAGTACCACGTAAAACTAAATTTAAAGACGCATTCATTTGGCCTTCAGAAATAGATAGGTTTCCTGTTGCATCGGTATGTCGTAAATATAGTTCTATCGGTTGCGTTGTCGTAAAATCTCCATTTTTATATTCACCAACTAAACGAAGTTTTTTTATTAAAGATTGACCACTTTCCAACGCGTAAGATAACGCATATTCCGCATTGAATGTAGTTATAGTGTCTGCCGAGGCAAAAAATTCGTCTACACCTAATCCTAGTAGGAAACCTCCGTTGAAAGTTAAGTCGATATTACCCGTTAAATTATATTCTAAGTCATGAGCAATATTTCCGAATGTTTTTAATTTAATTTCGCCTGTTATTGAGGAATCACGAATATTTAAAGGCATATTCAAAGATAATAAATAATTGTCGATTAAAAATTTGTTTAGTTGAATAAATATGTCATATTTATTCCCGTTTCTTTTAAAGGTAGATAATAAATTACCTCTATCTTTGTCTGTAATAGAAAATGTTTGTATGTCTGGTTTTAACGAATAAACGAAGTTTTTAAATAATGTACCATTATAAATAATCTCATCTGCAGATAGAGATATATTTACAGGTAATTGAAATGGCACTGTTATTGGAGACGCCATTAAGAAACTAAGATCTTCATAATTATCAAGATATTGTTGATTTATAAAAGAGTCTATATTTAATACTTCTGTACGTAATGTTATATTTTTCCCGCTGACACTTCCTGTAAATGTATGTCCGGCAATTTTTAATTCTAAGTTAGAAATGTTTTCGCCATTATATGTGCCAGATAGAGAATAATTTAAATCGTTGAATGCATTTAAATCTATATTTGGGAACCAGTCTTTTGCATTATTGCCAGAAATATAAAAATAGTTTTTTGTTAGGTATAATTCCCAATTTTTTGAATAAGGTGCAAAATGCATCATATCGTTTTCCCAAGAAAAATCACCAATTGAATTTTTCATAAAATTTGGAATGTTTTTGGCTTTGGTTGCTAACCAATCTAAAGATTTTCCTTTTGAGAATTTATATGTCGGTATGATTTTATCTCCGTCAATTTCGTACGTTCCGGCGATATTAGAAAATTCAAAATCAATATACCCTTTGGGTGCAAATTTTTGCAGTTCTTTCACGATGTCTTTCCTTTCAGGCATAGGCTTTTGAGAGTAAATTAATAAATCGAATTTTTCTGGTGATACTGATATAGAACCAACATAATCATCGTAAGAGAATTTCATACATTCCCAATTAGTTGGTGTACCATAGAATTTGCATGTAGCAGGTTTCCCTTCATATGGCATAGTTATTAGTAAATCTTGGGCTCCATTTGCATCTATCCTTCCCCCCGTTATTGCAATGTTATCGGCGATAATATTTGTTATGTTTAAAGAATTTTTTGTTCCTGCAGCATTAATTTTAAGATGTTTAAAAGTTTTATCCCCAAATTTTAAAGCCCCAGTAAAATCTAAATCAAATTTAGTTTCATAAAATATTCTTGAGGGTTTTGTTAAAAACGAGAAATCATATGTTATATCTTTACCTTTTAATTGGACAAATTTCTCGCCATTAGAAAGTAAGCTTATATTTCCTGTAATATTACCCATTTCAATATTTCTAAAGAACCAATTACGATGTCCATCCCAATCAAATTGCATAACTATATTAACTGTTTTGTCTATTCTTGGTTCTGCGAAACCAAACCAGTCATTTATGTTGGCTGTTTCCATTGATATTGTTCCACGAACCCCACCGTCTGCAAACAATCGACCTGATATTTCTAGTTTATCGTTTTGGTTCCTAACATAAAATTCATCGTTTTCAAAATCTATATCGTATTTATGATTTTTTGTACGTATTACACCAATTAAATGACCTTCTGTTAGGGTGGCATTTATTATTTCAAATTTTCTATCCCTAAAGTTTATATAAGAATTATATATTTTTATTTGAGTATTAAAATTTTGTGGAATTAAATTGTTAATTGATAAGGTTGCGTTGTATACACTGACCGTTCCGTTGAGTTTAGCATCGTCGATATTAAATATGCTGGTAAAAGGAATGCTAAACATCATTGCGTCGATAGAACCATGTTTTACAGTTATGTCATGAGCAACTATCATGGCTTTACCAAGTAAACTAAAATTTATATCCCCATTTATTTTTGCGTTTACGCCTGTTTGTTCTGTTATCGTTTGTTCTATTTTTGGTTTTAAGTGATTTAAAGTTATCATCGGAGGAACCAAAACAATTCCCATAATTAAAACGCAAACGAAAATGATTAACGACCAAAAAATTCGACGTTTATATCTTGGTTTTAATGCCATTCCTCTATTCCCTTGTTTTTTAATTATAATGAATTATATTTACCTTTGTGAACAAAAAAATATTTGATCTTCAAAGCGATTATAAACCTATGGGTGATCAACCGCAGGCAATTTCTGAATTGGTTGCGGGTATCAATGGTGGGCGTCGTAGTCAAGTATTATTGGGTGTTACTGGCTCAGGCAAGACTTTTACAATGGCTAATGTAATTGCAGAATTGGGACGACCGGCGATGATTATGGCACCTAATAAAATTTTGGCTGCACAATTATATACCGAGATGAAAGCCTTTTTCCCTAATAATCACGTAGAATATTTCGTTTCGTACTATGATTATTATCAGCCAGAGGCATATTTACCTACGACGGATACTTATATTGATAAAGACGCGTCTATAAATGAACAGCTTGATCGCATGCGTCACAGCGCAACCCGAGCGATGTTGGAAGAACGAGATGTGGTTGTCGTCTCGTCTGTATCTTCTATTTACGGTATGGGCTCTCCAGAACAATATTCTGGAATGAAGGTGGTTTTGCATACGGGGGATAAGATAAGTATGGCGGACGTTATGCATTCGTTAGTTGATATACAGTATAAACGAAACGACATGGCATTTGAACGCGGCTGTTTTCGTGTTCGGGGTGATACACTAGATTTATTCCCTTCTCACTCGCAAGATAGAGGTTGGAAGTTGTCTTTCTGGGGGGACGAGATAGAAGAAATTTGGGAATTTGATACTTTAATTGGGGCGAAATTACGGAAATTAGATAGAGTTGCTGTTTATCCTAATACACATTATGCAACACCAATGCCGTCTATTTTACAAGCTATTGGTCAGATTCGTGAAGATTTAAAAGAGCGTTTAGAATATTTCCATGAGAATATGAAATATATAGAAGAGCAACGTTTGCGTGAGCGTGTGAACTTTGATATTGAAATGATGGAATCAACTGGTACGTGCCGTGGTATTGAAAATTATTCTCGGTATTTATCGGGACGTGCACCTGGACAGCCTCCACCGACGTTGTTTGAATATCTCCCAAAGGATGCAATTTTATTTATTGATGAAAGTCATGTGACTGTTCCGCAAATTGGGGCAATGTCACGTGGGGATAGGGCGCGTAAAGAGACTTTGTCTCAATACGGTTTCCGTTTACCTGCCTGTATTGATAATAGACCTTTAACTTTTGAAGAATGGGATAACCTTCGTCCACAGACTATATTCGTGTCTGCAACGCCAGCAGAATGGGAATTGTCACAATCTGGTGGTATTGTCTCAGAACAAGTTATTAGACCAACAGGTTTGTTAGATCCTGTTTGTGAAGTGCGTCCAACAACACATCAGGTTGATGATTTGTTAGATGAAGTAAAAAAGGTTAAGGGCAGGGTATTGGTCACAACGCTGACCAAGAAAATGGCAGAACAATTAACAGATTATTTCGTTGAAAACGGTGTTCGTGCAAAATACCTTCATAGCGATATAGAAACATTGGAACGTATAGAACTTTTGCGAGATTTGCGCTTGGGTAAGTTTGATGTTTTAGTCGGAATAAACTTATTACGTGAAGGTTTAGACGTACCTGAATGTGAATTGGTCGCAATTATGGATGCTGATAAAGAAGGCTTTTTACGTTCAACGCGTTCTTTGATTCAGACTATTGGTCGCGCAGCGCGTAATGCAAATGGGCGGGTTATACTGTATGCGGATAATATGACTGACTCTATGAAAGCCGCATTAGACGAGACGGCGCGTCGTCGCGCCAAACAGATGGCATATAATAAAGAACATAATATAACCCCTAAAACTATTACAAAAGCGGTATTTAATGAAGTAGGGGATAAACAAGAAAAGACTGATAAAAAGCGCAGATTTGTTTATACTTCCGATGGTGTAATGGATGCTGATACATTGCGTAAGGAAATTAAAAAATTGACTAAGCAAATGCGTGATGCGGCCGAAAACTTAGAGTTTGAAACAGCCGCAGATTTGCGTGACGCAATTCATAAATTAGAAGACGATTTATTGTTGTTGGAGTAGGTAAAATGGGAAAGAAGTATATTTTTAAAAATATAGAAGAAATACATAAATGGGCGCGTGATTTTGCAAAGACTTTAAAAGCACCGTGTGTGGTTGCTTTGCATGGTGATTTGGGTATGGGGAAATCAGAAATTGCGCGTACAATCATTCAAACTTTGCGCGGTGAAAATACAGTCGTGCCAAGTCCTACGTTTACTATTGTTCAGAACTATGATGGTATTTCTCATTTTGATTTATACAGAATAGAGGATAAATCTGAATTGACTGAAATAGGTTTACCTTATGCAATACAAAACGATATAACTTTGATAGAGTGGCCAGATATAGCAAAAGATATTTTACCGGAAAATACGATTCATATATATATTTCCGGTGAAGGTAATACGCGGAATCTGACTTTAATGTAGGGGCTTTTTTCATTGTTTTTGTTTTAATAAGCTTTGTACCGCTAGTGGGAAATCTGTACTGTTAGATAAATAAGAACCGCTAACAAGTAAATCTGCACCTGCTGCCCAACACTTTTTTGCAGTTTCTGCATTTATACCGCCGTCAACTGATATAAGGTATTTTAAACCATGTTTTTTTCTTGTCGCGGCAAGTATTGATATTTTCTTTAAACATCTTTCATCAAATTTTTGTCCGGCTGCCCCAGGAGAAACAGCCATAACCATTACTTCATCAATTTCACGGATGATCGGTTTCAATATTTCTATTGAAGAATCCGGATTTATTGCAACACCGGCGCGTCTACCTGCGGCCTGTATAGTACGAAGTGCAGAACGTACACCAGATGTGTTTGTTGATACAATTATTGTGTTTGCGCCAGCGTTTATTGCGTCTTCTGCCCATACGTCTGGACTTTCCGTCATCAAATGTACGTGCAGATGTGCAGGTGTATGCGTTCTGATATATTTTAATTCTGAAATACTACCTTTTATATTCTCAACATATAAACCATCCATTATATCAACGTGAATCATGGATATACCACCAGAGCGAAATAACAAATATGTTTCTGGATTTTTCATGTCAAAACATAAAGTGCTGGGCATTATAGGAATAAATTGCTTCTTTTGTTTTTTCGTTCGCGGTTTGAAAATAGATAAAGTACGATCTGTTATACTTTTTATACGGTTTATTCGTGCTTCGTATGCTTTACGATGAGGAGCTTCCATATTCCATACGTATTCAGATAAAGACTGGACAGATGCGGTTCTATGAAGGTTT
Source organism: uncultured Alphaproteobacteria bacterium (assembly GCA_944389685.1). Taxonomy (GTDB): domain Bacteria; phylum Pseudomonadota; class Alphaproteobacteria; order Rs-D84; family Rs-D84; genus Enterousia. The sequence goes on from CALXNF010000075.1 coordinate 9,587, forward strand.
TCAACAGGGATGCCAAATAAATTTTCTATAAAATCTGCCATTGCTTCCATTTCTGCGCCACCGCCAGATATTAAAATTTTGTTAAGTCTTGTGTGTTTTAATGGGCTTGCACAGGCGTCTTTTATTTTTTCACAAATTTCTATTATGTCGGGTAAAATTATATTGTTAACTTCTGCCCTTGAAAAATCGTAAGCAGTATCAGCCGGTGTAAATCTATCCATTTCTTTCGGCATTAAACTACCAACGTTTTTCTTTATTCTTTCTGCTTCATCGAAATTTATGTTTAATTTTTCTGATATGTCGTTTGTTATGTCTGTTCCACCAAAAGGGATTTTCTGAAAGAATATAAAACCATTATCTAACCAAATAGAAACGCTTGTGAATTGCGCCCCAAAATCAATATATAATTCTGCTTGTTTCTTTTTATGATGCATAGAATTTTGTAGAAATTGCGGATCATAGAAAGAATAAGGCTGAATATGGGCGGCATGTAATGTTGATGTTAGCTCTGCCATTGCATCAGATGAGTAAAATAATGTACCAAATATTGCGGTTAATCCGGTATCTATGTATCCAATTGGTGTATATAGTTTTGGTATGTTCGGGGTTTCATAGCGCAGCGGAATTATATGCATTGGGTAATAATTTTTCGGAGCCCCAATTTGTGCGATCATCGATGTGATGTCAGATTGATTTATTTTATGTTCACCGCGCCATTTTTTAGTTTTAGGGCAGATCTTAAAGATTGCGGTACCAAAATTTCCTGTTATATATGCATTGTCAAAGTGGTCACCAATTTGACGTTCTAATTCATCAATTACTGATTTTAAAGCAAAAACAACATCAAAACTATCTACTTCATACATTGCAGATTTTGCAAGATGACCGGAACGTACACGATGTGCAATACCACGTACACCGCTGGTACCAATGTCTAAGCATAAAAAAGATGAATCTGCCAAATTCATTTTACTTTACCAATATTCTAGCTTCATCACGCAGGTCAATTATTTCAATATCTTTTGATAAAAGTTTATAATTTTTATCTAACGTAATTAGTTTTGCTATGGCGGTTGAAGCTTCCTTTTCTGGTAAAAATATTATAATACCTTCTTTCGTATGAATATTCCAACGCCTGTCTTCAATGAATTCCATATAGTCCAGTCGCTCAACCAAGTTATGTGCCAGATTGGTTATTTCTGATATATCATCAGGTACGTTCCCTTTAAAAACAACTGTATTTTCATTACGTGTTTCCGTAGGTTTATTAACAATAGTACCGTCTGCAGAAAGAGGATAATACAAACTTCCGTCTGTCCATTGTGCAACTGCTTGGTAAAGCTGAACATGAATAGAAAGGTTACCAGAGGGCAGTCTTCTTGTTGCAGAATTTTTTACACCGGGCGTTGCCATTATTCTTGCGTTTATACTATCTAAAGTTTCACCGTAAGCCATTGTCCCTGGTGCTACCATAGCTGCGTTAGCAATGGGGCTTAAATCTTTGTTTGAAATGTCGGCAGATATATTTAAGCTTCGTACATAGGCAAGATTACTTTTACCTGTGCAAACCATAATCACCCTTGTTGCAAAATATACTGCCAGAAGTATTGCAACCACAAAATATAACCAAAACCATATTGAACGTTTCATGGCTCAAATTATATCACAAAATCATAACATTGAAAAGAAAATGCAAAAATTAACTTGCTCTTAATAAATAACCGCGTCTAAACATACACTTACGATAGGCCCCAACTGATTTTGATGTCGTGTTTCTTGGTACTGATAATAAAGCACGTTGTCCGACGTCTTTATATTCATTAGATTGAAATGTTACCCATAAACCGTCCCAATCAGGCATAATGTTACTTTGATTAGGAGACAAAAGTTTTGAAATTCGTGAACGCGGCATATAGGATGGTTCGTTTATGCCTAAACAAGCCTTGTGATCACGTACAAATTGTTCCATTGTTACAGACTCGTTTTCCCAGTTAAGTATGGTGGCGTCATCTATACTTCCGCGATTTACGGATGCACATGCCGATAAAAGTAATACAAACGCGATATGTTTAATTCTCATACTTGATATTATAATTTAATTGCCTTAGGGGGGCAATAGTTTTTATAATGGGGGTAAAGAGAATATAGGACATAGCATGGCGTTAACTGTTCAGAATTTTATAAAACTGGCTAATTTGTATAATCAGATGACTATGGTTTCGTCTGCAATTTGTGTGCAGAAAGGCGGAATAGCAATCGAAA
>CALXNF010000076.1 GCA_944389685.1 uncultured Alphaproteobacteria bacterium
CGAATAAAAAAGATGGCAGAACAGCAACACGTCCCCTATCAGCTACTAATATCATCTGTTCTTTATTCACTTGTAAGTGCAGAAGAACAACAGTAATAAAAAAGAGATAACAAATGGCAAACAATAAACTGGAACGCACATTTGACTTTCTACAAAAGCACGTTCACTATACCGACGAAGACTATGTTAATCACCCAGAATTTAAAAAAAATGCTGATTTTAAAATCAAGCATACTGAATATTGGTTTTTTTCAGATTTATATAATATCTTTGGATCAAAATATGTTGGGACACACTATGAAATAGTCCAAACAACTGGTTCTGCCCTGCCTATTTCTGATTTTCAAAAACTCGCAAAAAAGAATTCCCAAAACGTTCTAAAGGCACCTACCTTTCACGTTTTTTATTCCGACCACGTAATGTCAGTAATTAATAATTACTATATAAAACAGATGCACATAGAACAATTTGAAAGAACTGCCGCCCCAGACGCCAGATTAAGTCGCTATGCGTGTTGGAAATTGTTAAAGCAATACCCAAACATGATTTTCGCACAATTATATTTTATGATGCCAGACGTCACATTTAAACAAATTTATGACACATCATATAAATTTTCTAGAATATATCAACGCCAAGAATTGACCGAAGCGGAAAAAATAGTTAACGGAATTGCTCATAAACTTGGCGTTAATTTACACAAATTCAATCAAGATATGCATACAATATTCTTCAACGTAAAAAATATGGACGCCATAAAATCCAATTATAACATCAAAGGAACTATATTTGATTATATGGGATCTCAATCACTGATGGCACGCCAACAAGCTTTAAACCGCGCCATAATTAAATACGATTATGGAAGAGATAAAACTTTTGAAAACTTCATGGAATTAATAAGGAAAGAACTTATTTTGTCTCGCACAAACATGATAAATCGTACCGGTCGTGCACCAGAATCTGACATATCATTAAAAACAATATCACAAGTCATGGGCGAATTAAAAAAGCTTGAACAGACTTTTATAGACAAATATGCCTATCAAAGTTTAAAGTAAAAAAAACGACCGAAATGGTCGTTTTTTTTATTACATAGCGCCCCAACCCGTAATAATATTCTCACACCCCATCAAATTTAAACCCGACTTAGAGAACACAAAGAACTGAAGCACCACACCGATACCGAACAGCAGAACGAACCCCACCAACATACCTGTTCCTTTTTTCTTTAAATCCTCTATCATGCCATCTTTTCCACCGCCATCTTTTATATATCCCCATGCCCAACCGGCGATAATAAAGGCAGCACCGACGAAAGCCAATGTACGCAAAATCTTAAATACATCATACATTTGAGTTATTATCCCACACAAACCACTAGTATCCAACCCACCAGAAGGTGTAGCCGCCAGCGCAACGGACGCCCCTGCCAATGTAGCAATTCCTGCAAATCCCAATTTTTTAAATATGTTTTTCATATAAATCCCCTTTCTTTTTTTTATAATTTTATCACAAAAAATACGCACTTTCAAGCAATCAAGCAATACCTATATACAAAAAAAGTGCCGCACAATTGGCGACACTTTTAGACTATTCTATATAAAAATTACATAGCAGGAACAATTATATATCTACGTTTCAAGACTGGTTGCACTTTGCTACAAGAATTGCAAGAAACTTTTTCAACCCTTGCCCCGCATGCATTACAAGAAACTTCCTGTGCAGCCGGTACTAATATCTGGCGATCATGACGCGGTTCCTGACCAAAGTTATCCATCGCATACAAATCTTCACAACGAGTATTACGATAAACGATTTTTTTACCGTTATCTAATTTTCTAATATCCCCCGAGAAATTACGTCCATATTCGCCTGCATAATATATACAATCCTGACCATCTTGAGTATATCTTACGCCGCCTTTATAATAATCATAATAAACACCACAACCAGCCAAAGCAGTCAATGCGATAACAGAAACCAAAGTCTTTTTCATAATTTCGTCCTTAACTTTAAAATCCGCATTCTCCGCAAAGCTCCCCGATTCGTACTTTAATTGTTGCACAAAAAAATCAGTTGTCAAGAAAACTGTTTTTTTAACTGATTGATTTAGGACGAATTCAAGACGGGTTATAAGAAATATTACCAATTCCTGTTGGCAAATAGAAACACCCGTTTTTATCACAGAACTTCGTGCCACTTTGTCCACTAGGCATATAACAATCTTCTATAGAAGAAGAAGCCGCTTCACTGGTGGTCCCCATAGGACACTCTATTAACAAATTACTGTCCTCACAATAATAACCAGCAACACAATCAGAAAAAAGAATTTTTACATAAATCTCTGTTCCCAATAAAGGTATAGGTTCCCCAATTTCATATATTTCGTCTGGATCATTAGAGCAAGCCGCAAGAACACCATTTTCTTGCTTATACATACAAGAAAAACCACTAAAATACTTACCCGCACTTCCTGCACCGGAATAATCTTCGAAGTTACAATCAACCTCAGTTTTTGTGTCATCCACCCTACAGGTTTGCTTTTTCATAGTTTCGCCAGGATCTTCAAAATAATAATATATTGTTATATTGGGGTTATCCCAACATGCATATAAAGTTTTATCACTATCAAAAAAATCAGAGTACACTACCAGATTTCCATCCTCATTAAAAATTTCTTTGTTACAAGTGTTAGATTCAGTAGCATACCCAGAAAATATTTTAACTGGCTGCGTTGGCTGCAAATACGCTTCAGCATTAATACTATCATCACCACACGAAACTGTCATCTTTTTATTTTCATAAATTTTGCCGTTAAGTTCCGTTAAATTTGTATTTTTGTCCAACACAACATCATAAATTCTTGGCACACATACACTATTTTCATTTGTTATCGCACTCAAACTTCCCAGATTTATATTTCCATTTAAATCGTTATTTCCTCTTATAATGCATAAATCAGGATCTTGACAAACTTCGGTATCATAACAATTACTATCAATCACACTATAGTCACCACAAATTTTACATTCTCCTTTTCCCCCAGCATAGCTCCAAAACATTCCCCCAGGACATGCTAATTTCCATGGGCAACTATCCGTCGTGAAACCATAGTATTCGTCCCCGTCAATGAAAGAAACTTCAACTCCCTCAACATTTTTAGGGGCCGAACAAGGCTCACAAGAATCCATTCCTTCTGATTTATAAGTACCCGGCCAACAAGGTGAACAAACGGGACCACCTACTAAGGACAAACTATCATAATAACACCCCGCCTTACATTTTCCATCGGCATCTGGAACACCACAATTCCCTTCTTGATAAGCAAAAGCGGAGCTTATATTAAATACAGTGAAAAAAAATAAAAAAAGTAAAAGTCTTCTCATCAAAATCATCCCCTCATTAGACTTACAATGTAATATTTTACACGTTTTATAAAAAGTGTCAAATTGTAAAGAACCGACTTCCGCCGGCTCTTTTTTACAATGTCTTGCAATTTTTAAGAAAAAAGAATTATAACTGAATTACCTCGTATAATTTTTGGGCGTCGATCTATAATATATCCTAAAAAAATTTATCGTCCAACCATTATTAACATACCAGATACTATCCTGCTTGGGCGTCACACCTGGGTAAAAATTAAAATCACCCCTGCCCTTTATTTTGTCAGAATAATTTAAAAGCATCTCAAGCGTAGACTTTCGCAAACCAGTTATTCTTTGGGCATCATAATTGGTCCACGTCCCAACTGGTTCTAAATATATCGTTCTTACTTTTGGATCTGCTGCATATTTTTTTACGTTTTCACTCGGGCATTTATTCCCGTTTTCATCAAAACCTATCAAAGCAAATTGATCTGCTTGACTTATTT
>CALXNF010000077.1 GCA_944389685.1 uncultured Alphaproteobacteria bacterium
CGCATGCGCACGCACGGATTTAGACATTTCTTTCAATTGTTTGGCATCAAATCTCATTTTATGATATTATATCACAAAACAGGTTTAAAAAAATGTTAAAAATTTGGACAGATGGCAGTTGTTTAGGCAATCCCGGTCCTGGGGGTTGGGCATTTATTGCAACAAATGGGAAAGATGTCGCGGAACGCAGCGGCGGCGAAAAAGAAACGACAAATAACCGCATGGAATTGACCGCGGTCATTAAAGCCTTATCTGCCGCCAAAAAACACGATGCACTAGAAATTCATACCGACAGTCAATATGTAAAAAACGGCATGGAAAAATGGGTTCGCCAATGGAAAAACAATAACTGGAAAAATGCGGAAAAGAAACCTGTAAAAAATAAAGAACTTTGGCAACAGCTAGATGAACTTGCGCAGACTAAAAAGATAACTTGGGTATGGGTAAAGGGGCACGCCGGTCAAGAAATGAACGAACGTTGCGACGAACTAGCGCGAACCGCCGCAGAAAGTTTCAAATAAAAAACGCCGTGAAAAGCGACGTTTTTATCCCTTATACCCCAGCGCAACGATGAACATTTCAACGCTGTCTTTACGCGATGCCGGTGGTTTTATATGATGTACCGATTCGAATTTTTCTTTAATTTGCTTTAATAATTCGCCTGTTGTGCCACCTGTAAAAGACTTTGCCACAAAAGTTCCCCCCGGTTTTAAAGCCCGTTTAGCAAAATCAAAAGCGTATTCTAACAATACCATCTGACGTAAATGGTCTGTTTTTTTATGCCCAACAGTATTAGGTGCCATATCAGATAAAACCACATCAACAGTTCCATGAGCTGCTTCGTCTGCCGGTAAATTTAATTTTTTAACCAACCAATCTAATGCTTCGTCTGTCGTAAAATCGCCTTGATAAAACTCTACCCCGGGAATTGGTTTTATTTCCAATAAATCCATCGCAAAAACTTTGGTCTTTGGAAATTCACGCATAACATATTGCGTCCAAGAACCTGGTGCAGCCCCTAAATCAACAACTACTTGACCGTTTTTTAAAAACTTAAAGCGTTCATTGATTTCTATCAACTTGTATGCAGCACGTGCACGATAACCATCTTTATGCGCCCTTGCAACATAAGGATCAGCTGCCTGACGTTGAATCCAAGCAGCTGAAGACTTTTTTGCAGCAATTTTTTTGTTTAATATTTTCATTTAAAACGCATTTAAATTTTTATTTTTGACTTACCCGTCTATTGGCTTTTTCTATCTTGGATTTTAATTTTTCATAACAAGCATTCGCTTTTTCTTGCGACGATTTTATAGGTAATGAGTTAAGAATCCCATCATCTACAGAAAAAAACAACTTATGTTCACCATGATATAAGTACGTAACTTTTACTTCAAAACCAACCAAAGCCCGTTCTTTGTCATTATAAACCATGTAAACAGCCTTTGGTTTTTCTACGGCTAATGGTGTCCAATTAAAGAATTGTTTTATTCTTCTAAAATTATAAGATATATTCAAAGTCATTTAATTCTCCGATTTTTTCATTTTTTCCATTACAGCTTCCATGCCTCCCATTTTCTGAATCATGGCCATTTGCTGACGCATTTTCGTATATTGTTTTATTATGTGTTCTACATCTCGTACAGTACACCCCGCTTTTTCGGCAATACGCGCCTTAGCATTAGCAAATATCTTTTCTGGTTCCGCCCTTTCTTCAGGAGTCATTGCTTCTAATATTTTAATCTGTGCGTCCACACTGCCGTCTTTTATTTTTTCTTTCATAGCAGAAACAGCACCAGACATCCCAGGAACCATTTTTAACAACCCACTAAAACTACTAATTTTTTTTATCTGTTTTAACTGCGCCAACATATCATTCATATCAAACTGCCCGTTCATCATACGCTCCGCAGTTTCTTTCATACCGCTGGGCATTTTCTCTTCCATTTTCTTCAATTCTTTTTCATCAATCTGAGTCTCGGCATTGTTATCTGTAACGGGATTCATTATTTTAGCAGCTTTCTTTTTACCAAAACCAAACATATTTGACTCCTTATTTAATTTAAAAACATTAATTACTTTATTTTTTCTTGTTTACCTTGTCCAGATACTTTTGTAAATATCTGCCGGTTAAAGAATTCGGATTTTCTGCAACTTGTTCCGGTGTACCCGTTGCGATTACCCGACCTCCGCCTGCACCACCATTTGGACCTAAATCTATAATCCAATCCGCAGTCTTTATAACTTCTAGATTGTGTTCAATTACAATAACCGTATTACCCTGATCTACCAATTCGTGCAAAACAGATAACAATAGCTTAATATCTGCAAAATGCAAGCCCGTAGTTGGTTCATCTAATATATAAATTGTTTGCCCGGTACTTCTAGCCGCTAGTTCTTTAGACAATTTTATACGCTGTGCCTCCCCACCAGATAAATCCAAAGAACTTTGCCCCAGTTTTATATAATCTAAACCAACACGTTTCAATAACTCTAACTTGCGAGCAATTTGTGGTACATTGCTAAAGAACCTATAGGCTTCCTCAACCGTCATATTCAGCACATCAGCGATGGATTTACCTTTATACTTTACAGCCAATGTTTCTTCGTTATAACGCGCACCATGACACTTATCGCACTCGACATAAACGTCCGCCAAAAAGTTCATTTCAATTTTTATCTGACCGTCGCCTTGACATGCCTCGCATCGCCCACCTTTTACGTTAAACGAGAAACGCCCCGGACCATAACCACGTGCCTTTGCCTCTGGCAGTCCTGCGAAGAAATCACGTATATTAGAAAAAACACCTGTATAAGTTGCCGGGTTACTGCGTGGTGTACGCCCAATTGGTGATTGATCTATATCAACAACCTTATCAACATTTTCCATACCGCGAATAATGTCATGCGCCCCCATTTCTATCTTAGAATTGTATAACGCGCGCATTAAAGCTGGATATAAAGTATCTAATAACAAAGTTGATTTACCAGAACCAGATACCCCCGTCAAAGCAACAAATTTACCAAGCGGAAAATCAACGTTTATATTCTTTAAATTATTTTCCCGTGCACCTTGAACAGAGATTACATGACCATTACCGTCCCTGCGCTTTTTAGGAACTTCTATCTTTCTTTTGCCAGACAAATATTGCCCCGTTAAAGAATCTTTATTTTTTATAACCTGCTCTGGTGTACCTGCGGCAACAACGTGCCCACCGTTTATTCCTGCTCCAGGTCCTATATCTACTAAGAAATCTGCTGCACGCATAGCATCTTCATCATGCTCTACCACAATTACCGTATTATCTTTATCACGCAACATTTTCAGGGTATCTAATAATTTATCGTTATCACTTTGATGTAAACCTATGGAAGGTTCATCCAACACATATAAAACACCAGATAAGCCACTGCCGATTTGAGACGCCAATCTAATACGTTGCGCTTCGCCGCCAGACAAGGTTCCTGACATACGAGATAACGTTAAATATCCAAGTCCTACATTTTTTAAGAACTGCAGACGACTTGTAATTTCTCGCAATATTACACGTGCAATATCATTTTCTTTTTGCGTCAAATGCTTTGGCAAATCTGTAAACCATTCCAAAGACTGGTCAACCGCCATATCACACGCATCCATAATATCCAGCCCATAAATTTTTACACACAAAGCTTGAATATTTAAACGCTTACCATGACAAATTGGGCACGGTTTTTCAGACTGATATTTCGCAAGTTCAGAACGAACCGCTTCTGAATCAGATTCCCTCCAGCGACGCTCTATATTCGGTATAACACCTTCATAAGGTTTTTCATAAACAAAACCATTCCAATTAATCTTTATAGGTTCATCGCCACTACCATAAAGTATCAAATCTTTTTGTTGCTGCGTCAACGTATGCCAGGGTTTAGATAACGGAATCTTATATTTTTTATGCAACGCATCCAACAAGTGATCAAATTGACTAAGCATACCGCCACGCGACCATGGCGCAATTGCGCCATCTAATATAGATTTTGAGGGATCTGGAATAACCAAATCCGGCGACATATTCAATTGCACCCCCAAACCGTCACAAGATGGGCACGCCCCCATAGGTGCATTGAACGAGAATAATCTAGGTTCTATTTTAGGCACAGTAAAACCGCTAACTGGACATGCATAATTTTGTGAATATAAAATATCTTCATTCGTATCTAAACGGCGAACCAATACCGAACCTAGCACCAAACGCAAAGAACCTTCAAAAGACGCATACATACGTGAACGAAATTCTTCTAAATCACTTTCTGCTGCATCTGCAGAAGGCATTTGTAATCTGTCAACGATTACAAATATAGAATGCTTTTTATTTTTATCCAACGGCGGCACAGCCGATAAATCATATAATTCATTATCAATAATAGCGCGCTGATAACCCTGCTTTACCAAAAACGCTAATTCCTTACGGTATTCGCCCTTACGCTCACGAACAAGTGGTGCCATTATAAATATTTTCGTTCCCGCTGGGATTTTCATGGTCCAATCGACCATTTCTGGTATAGTCTGCGACTTAATCGGCAACCCTGTAACTGGAGAATGCGGCACACCTATTCGCGCCCACAACAAACGCAAATAATCATATATTTCTGTAACCGTCCCAACAGTTGAACGCGGATTTTTTGAAGTCGTTTTTTGTTCTATTGAAATTGCCGGTGACAAGCCTTCTATTAAATCAACGTCTGGTTTTTTCTGCATATCCAAAAATTGACGAGCGTAAGATGATAAAGATTCCACATATCTACGCTGTCCCTCGGCATAAATCGTATTAAATGCCAATGACGACTTTCCAGAACCAGATACGCCAGTAAAGACCACCAATTTATTTTTTGGTAAGTCTAAGTCAATATTTTTAAGATTATTTTCGCGGGCACCGCGAATTTTTATAACGCCACTCATAACGACATAAATATAGATAATTTATTAAAAATTGCAATAGCCGAGGTAAAAAATCCCGCAATATAGCGGGTTTTACTTATTCTGAAACAGTGACAGTCAATAACTTTTCCGGATTCATTGATATATCGGAGACCCGCACATGATCTGCGCCCTGCTTTGGAGCCAGCTTCCCATTTACCCAAACATCGACACCACCAGCATTACCGAATACAGCTTTATATCCATTACCTTCTGGAACATAGTAAATATCTCCAGGAACCAAAACGCGACTGAACACAGTATTTCCACGCGCATCTTCCACTTTTACCCACGATTCTTGACTAGCCTGCAATATGACAGACGCCGTTTCAGCGTTTTCTGTACCAAAACGTTCACGAACCTCGACCTTATATTCTGGTTCTGCCGCAACTGCTAGGGTTGCACCGACTGCGTCATTGCTAATAGTTCCGGGCTCGTCTGTTTTTGACGTCAAAAGAAAAACTAAAACAATGACCAAAGCGATAGCTGCAACCAAACCTACCAAGAACCATTTCCAGTTACGACGAACAAATTTAATTCCACGCCCACAAAAGTAAGAAAATCTTTTTTCTTCTTTCTTTTCATCCGTTCCTGCAGCGTCTTCTTCAAATTCGGCTTTATCTTCTTGATTTTCATCAACCAAACCCATTTCACGCTTCAATTTGCTAACGATTTCATCTGGATCCAGCCCTAACTCCATCGCATAATTACGCGCGAAACCTAAAATATAAACGTTTTCTGGTATGACGTTGTAATTACCGTCTTCCAAAGCCTGCAAAAATTCTTCGCGTATACACAACTGCTTAGAAACAGTCTGTATTTCACGTTTACGACGCCCAGTTGTACGCGCATTACGCAATATTTCACCGACAGTCATTTCGTTGTGATTTTCAATATTTGTATTTTCATTCATATCTTTCAATCCTCTATCTTCAATCAATCATAGAATCTATAAAACGCCTTCGCAACCCCAAAATTTAGAAATTTCCGCTTTCATTTCTTTTTCATCAGATATTTGATTTACTTTTATTCTAAAGTCCGCAGAATTCGGTATCCCCGCAGAATACCACGCCGCATGCTTACGAAACATTTGTGTCGCATTCCGTACACCATAATATTCTAACATATAATCAAAATGCCGCAAAACAACTTCACCAACATTTTTTGGTGGCTTACATTGCCCAGCCAGCACCCCTAACATCCAAGGTTTTCCTAACATTGCACGTCCAATCATTGCACCAGAATACCCCAAATCAAAAACTCCTTTAACATCTATCATTGTTTTTATATCACCATTACCAATCATCGGAATTTTTATATCTTTCGTAATTTCTGGTAATTTTGACTCACCTGTATATAGCTGCGACCTTGTTCTTCCGTGCAACGCAGCAAAACTTACCCCGCAATCCTCTGCTATATGAATCAAATCAATCCAATTTCGATGTTCTTCATCCCAACCAAGTCTTGTTTTTATAGAAACTGGTATGCTGACTGCCTTAACTACTGAACGCATTATTTTTTCGGCCAATTTATGATCGCGCATCAAGTTCGACCCGGCACCACTTCGTGTTGCGACTTTCGGCACTGGGCATCCCATATTTATATCAATCCAAGTTGCGCCAGAATCCTGTAATATTCGAGCGGCCTCCCCCATTAAAACTGCATCAGCACCAAAAATCTGAGTTCCAATATTACGTTCTTCCTTGTAATTATCAAAATTACGCAAACAATTTTTATGGTTTTCAACCAAAGAATGACAAGAAATCATTTCTGTATACAAAGGCACATCTGGTGAAAATTCACGAATGATGCGCCGGAATGGTTTATCAGTAATTCCAGCTAAAGGGGCACCAAAAATTTGATTATCTACCTGCATTTGTGATATAATGCCACCGATGAAAGAAAAAATCAAAAATTTCTTCAGTTTTATGGGACGGGCATGGTCAGACGGTATATACGGGAAAATTGGTATATTGCTGGCTATATTTGCTGTATTCATGTTCATTCGTATGTTCTGGGGTGAAGTAAACGTACAGCGCCTGATAATAAACATATGGCGTCTAAACGGAGAACAAGAACAACTTGCCGCGGAACAAGCTGAATTACAAGCGATTCGCCATCACATAGAATTATTACAGGGTTATAGCGCAGATTATGTTGAAGAATTGGGTTTAAAATATTTAAATATAGGTGACCCCAAAGTCAAAATATT
>CALXNF010000078.1 GCA_944389685.1 uncultured Alphaproteobacteria bacterium
ATCAAATCAAGGCACAGCGCGAATTATTACACCAGAAAATCTGGCAGAATTAGTCGATATGATTTCCGCATCTGAAATCAATGGTAAACAGGCAAAAGAAATCTTTATCAAAATGTTAGACGGTGAAACAGGAACGCCAAAAGAAATTGCAGATCGATTCGGTATGAAACAAATCACAGATACCAGTGCAATTGAAAAAGCCGTTGATGATGTAATTGAAGCAAACCCATCACAAGTCGAACAATATAAATCTGGGAAACTCGGATTGCTGGGCTTCTTTGTTGGTGGAGTAATGAAGGCAACTGGTGGGAAAGCCAATCCAGCAGTTGTAAACGAAATTTTACGAAAAAAATTATCATAACCAAAAGGGGAAAACATGAAAGTCATAAAAATGATAGAGGACAGTCCGCTTACCGGTGCAAAATATGCCTTGGTTGAAATGCCCCCAAAAGAACTAAAAGGCTCATCTGCATCCTCACACTTTCAAAAAATAAAAAATGCGCAATCAAAAAAATTCCGTGCAAATAATACAAGAAAAAAATAATTAATATGAGAAGCTTTTTTATCCATACATTTGGCTGTCAAATGAATGTCTACGATGGTCAACGCATTGCCGCCATGTTGACTGCGCGTGGCATGAACCAAACGAATGACGTTTCTAAAGCAGATGTAATAATTTTAAATACATGTGCAGTTCGAGCTAAGGCAACAGATAAGGTATTCAGTGCTTTGGGACGAATAAGGAACGAAAAAAAGCCAGACGCGCTGTTTGGCATTGTTGGTTGTGTTGCCCGCGAAGCGGGTGCAGATGCATTTCGGCGTATACCCGAATTAAACTTTGTACTGGGGCCGCAAAGTTATCATAAACTGCCAGAAATATTGGATAATCCAGATACCAAGCTATTAAATATTGATCTTGGTGGACTGGAAAAATTTGACGAACTGCCACAAATGGAAAAATCTCCTGCGGTCGCATACATACCAATTCAAGAGGGTTGTAATCATTGCTGCACATATTGTATTGTGCCGTACACACGTGGACGTGAAATTTCTCGCCCCTTTGAAGACGTTGTAAAAGATGTTATACACGCCTCAAAAACGGGCGCCATAGAAATATGCTTTTTAGGTCAAAATGTAAACGGTTATAAATATACAGATAAAGCAGGAAAGATTTATAGACTTTCCGATTTAATCAAAGAAGCGGCCAAATTAGATGCAATCAAGCGCATTCGTTTTACATCCAGTTACCCAACAGAAATGACAGATGACCTGATAGACATATTTGGAACGGAACCAAAGCTCCTGCCTTTTTTAAATATGCCTATACAAAGCGGGTCCCAAAATGTATTGACAAGAATGAACCGTCCATACGCACTAGATCTATATATAGATATAGTTGACAAATTAAAGCGTACGCGATCCGACATTCAAATATCCAGTGATTTTATTGTCGGATTCCCTGGGGAAACAGATGAAGACTTTGAAAAAACAATAGATATAGCAAAACGTATAAAATATATAAATTCATATTCGTTTAAATACTCTCCCCGCCCTCATACTGCAGCAGCACTAATGCCCAATCAAATTCCAGAAAATATAAAAGCAAAAAGGCTAGCAATATTAGATTCTTATCTAAATGAATTACAACGTGATTTTAATCAATCGTGCATCGGGAAAATCCTTACTTGCTTATACGAAGGACCGGATAAGACAGGGAAACATCTGGTATACAGAACCCCATACATGCAACAATGTATAACAGATGCAATTGATGACAATGTATCTTCAATAGCAAAAATTGAAATTACCGCGGCAAACAAAGCTTCTTTACGAGGTAAAATTTTAAAGTAAAGTGTCAAAATTTAAAATTAATACCGACACTAACTTTATAACTATTGTTCCCAAATTCATCATGAAGCAATCCAACCTCTATATTTCCACCTGCTTTATCGGCAATTGAATTCACATCAATTTTAAAAGCCGCATTTATTTGACCATTTGTATAAGCACTAAAATTTAAACCATATTTGTAATTTATATCGTATGTTTCCGCATCAAGTAAAATATCCGCCCCTGCCCCAGTTATAGTTTCTTTATTTATAAGATCAGCAATTTCAATTGAATCAAACCCCACCCTTAAAAAGGGAGATATTTTTATCTTTTTATTAACATCAAAATTAAAACCTAATTCCGCCACGGTATAAGACGCCTTACCTTCAGTATCGACGATCGTATTTCCTTCATTGAACACGGGGCCAATATCAAATTCTGAATTAGTCATTCCCACCATCATACGAGCTAAAAACACATTATCAATGTAAGCTATATGCACATTTCCGCCATATAGAGAAGCTTCGTATTCATCAATATCATTTAAAAACTCTGTTTTTGCAGCATATACTGTAATTCCTGCCCATATCTTTTTATAAAGCTCATACCCAACATTAACATTAATTCCGGAAATATCCTGCTCGTCCGTAAAAACATAAAAAGGCGATACAGATATTCCATCTGAAGAATTGCTTAAATCATTAATTTCAAATGAATTTAAAACCCGAACAGAATTCATCAAATTCATAGGTGCAAATCTTACAGATTTAGATAATACATCCTCTATTTCTGTCATGGAAGACGCCGCATCTAAGTATTTTAATAACTTATCGTTTGGTTTTATATCACGAAGTTCATTTAAAAAAGCACCTATATCATTTCCTAAAACTTTTAGATAGTCTGTTTCACGGCTAACTTCTACATATACTTCATCATTAAGTATATAAGAATCATACTTATACAAAGGATTCATATTTTCTGTATAAATTGAAAGATTTCCGTTCCCAGAGACATTCGACAAAACAGGAATTCCAGAAAAAGCAAATACATCATCTATGTATAAAATAACATTTCCTTGCAATTCTATGTTTGGAGTCACTGTATCTATAGCTACCTCATTATCGGCCCCATTTATTTCTAAACTAGAATTATTCAATATTATTTTATCTGCCCACGTAGAGATATCCCGCAAATTCGCCCAAGAAAGTCTTTCCGCTGTTTCAACCAGTATTTCAAAATTTCCTGTCGCACCAATTGAATTTAAGTCAGAATTATCATGAACAAGTTGTACAACTCTAGAACTATTTGGTATATCAAAAACCACATCCATAGATCCAGAATTTTCTATACGAACATCGCAACCATAACATACCCCGACAAAACCCTTTATAGTACCATTATTAGTAATATTAGCAGAATTCATAATATTCATATTACTAACAGTAACCGAATCGGATATTACAGTATCATAAAAGACCATCAAATCCGCAGAATCAACGTTTATATAATCAACAGCGGCATCTGCGATTCCAGATGTTCCGATAAATAAAATACTAGAAAAAATATATAAGTTTTTTATATTCACTTTCTGAACGTTAGCACATAAGAAAAAAATCTTAAAGAAAAATTATAAAAAATAAGCCCACAGGGTTTCCTTGTGGGCTTATTTTTGTTTTTATTAAAATTATATCATCATACCCTTTTTCAAGGTACCCCACGCAGCCTTATAACCACCATCACGTTCTAAATATATTTTTGCATTATTTAATTGCTCAGCAGTTAAACCACGTAATATAAAAGATTCTTTCAAGCGTTCTGAAGTTTTTACTTCTAATGTAGGCAGCTCTAACTGCATCGGATTTTTATTGCAGCACATACCTTTATCACAACTGCTACATTGATATATTTTTGCTGTATATACTTTTCCTGGTCGTAAGTCCTTCAAATCTACTTCCATTTTTAACCCAGCATCCGTTTCAACAAATTTGATGTTCCCCATTCTTGATTCCCCACCATGTCCGCTATGAGTATACATTTTTGCGACGACATGATTAACATCTGCATCTTCATAAGTCTGATAAAAAACAACTGTTTCTGTTGTCTGTTGTTGCATGGCCGGTTTTGGTTTAGGTTTCATTTTCTTTTGACCACAGCCAGTGCATCCACTCATTAGCAATACAGCTCCTAAGATAGATGAAAATAAAACTACTTTCTTAATCAATTTTTTCATAAAGTTCTCCTTTTTTCTTATGACTATGTAAATAATTTTACATTAAAAATTAATATTTTTCGTCAGGTTTGATTGCCTAGGAATATCAAGAAATCATGCATATAGAGGCTTTTTTTGAATTCTATCCTATATCCAATTATCCAAAAAAAAGATACCCTAATAAAAGCAACCAAGGAGAACGATATGTATGAGTTATTACAACATCTAATCGCATTTAAATATGCGTGCAAAATAAATCATTGGACGACAGATAAATACGCCCCACATTTGTTATTTGATAGATTAACAGAAGAAATAGACGACTGGGTAGATAATATTTCCGAAGCATATTTTATGGCCTTGGATAATAAAGACGTATTCAAAGCAAACATATTAAACCCGAAATTTATTGATAAAGACTTAGTAAAAATGTGCGAAATAATAATTTCTCATTTAGAAGAACTACAAAGTGATGGGGAATTAAACGAAGGTATGAAATCTCTATTAAGTGCAATAGAAGAAG